>JAIBBP010000090.1 GCA_019694615.1 Microthrixaceae bacterium
AGGCCACCGTCAAGGTCTGGATCGGCTCGGGCGACGAGGCCGAGCGGATCGCAGCGGTGGGGGAGGGCAACGGCCCGGTCAACGCCCTCGACGCTGCGTTGCGCGCCGCGCTCACTGACCGGTTCCCCATCATTGCGGGCATCCACCTGATCGACTTCAAGGTACGCATCCTCGACACGTCGGCGAGCACTGATGCGGTCACCCGGGTGTTGATCGACTCGACCGACGGCGAACGAACGTGGACCACCATCGGGGTGTCGGCGAACATCATCGAGGCGTCGTGGATGGCGCTCATCGACTCGTTCGTCTACGGCCTCCTGCACGCTCCCTGACCTCCCGACCTCGAAATGTGTTGCGAGGTGTGCGGTTTCGCGATTGCGGCGCAGCACATTTCGAGGACGGTGGGTGTGACGCCGTAGGCTGGCGGACGTATGGCTGCTCCCGAGTTCGTCCCCTCGTCGCCCACCGCTCGTCGTTCTTACCAGTCGCCGGACCGGCGGCCGGGATCGTGGTTGGCCGATCGTCCCGGTGAGCTCGAGGGGCGTCAGCCCGAAGGCGCCCGGCTCGGCAGCCCCGGACCCGATCAGGGCTACGTCGTTCACCTGACTGACACCCTCAAGGGCAAGGTGCAGCTCGGCGCGCACGAGCACGAGGCCGACGTGCTCGCGGTGGTCGGTGCCGTCGCGTTGAAGCGGGCAGCGCTGTTCGGCCGGGCACCGGTCATTCACGACGTGCAGGCAGCGGTCGCGGTCCTCGGCTTCGGTCGGCCCGCACCCACCGGTGAGGAGGGCGAGCGGCGACGGCTCCGCCTCGAGGAAGCGCACCACCCGCACTTCTACGACAAGCTGCGTGACGTCGTCGACGAGATCGGCCCCGAGTTCCTGCACCGGCCGCTCGACGCGATTGTGCAAACCGGCACCCAGATCACCTGGTAGCCCCTTCGCGCCGCTACTCGGCGTTGCGCTGACGGCGGAGCATCTCGACACCCGGTATCGCCGATCGTCGGGCAGGTATCAGCGCGATCGCGTTGGCGGCGATGACCGCGCCGACGGCGGCGGCCGTGAGCGTCACCCACGGGATGTCGGTCCCCGGCACGATGCCGAGCGCGGTGGTGAGCGACTGCACGACTCGTCGTCCGACCAGCACTCCGATCGGAATGCCGACGGTGATCGCCGCGACGGCGGCGAACGTTGCCTGCCAGTGAACGATCGAGCGGACCTGATGGCGGACTGCGCCCATCGCGCTGATCGTCGCGAAGTCGCGGCGTCGTGAGCGCACCGACGCGGTGAGTAGATAGGCGCCACCAATGATGAGCATCGTGGTGACGACGCCAGCGAGCAGGAGCGGTGTCGCAGTGACGCGCTCGAGTGCCTTGATCGTCGTCGGCGGCGTCAGCGAGTCGGGCGGGCTGTAGATCGCCTCCCTCGCTGCGCGAACCTGCGAGCTCGAAACGCCCGGTCGGTAGTCGACCATCACCACGTTCTGGGTCGCCTCGGGGTTGAGCGCCTGATAGGTGTCGAACGTCATCGTCGACCCGTTGCCGGCGCTGCCGGGGGTCACGACCACGCCGACAACTACGAGCGATTGCGTCTCCCCGGTGACCCCGGCAACTTCGACCGAGTCGCCGACGGCGACGTCGAGTCGGCGCATGACCTCGGCGCCGAGGCCGATCTCGCCAGAAGCCAGCACGTCGCGGCCGCTCAGTACCTTCGGCAACAGGCGGCCTTTGGCCGGAGCGAGTCCGACCGCTGGGGTGTCGACCCCGTTGATCGTCACACTCCCCAGGATCGCCCCGGTCGCCGCTCCGACGGCGTCGAGTTCTGCGACGGGCCCGACAATGTCGCGGTCCGCCGGTGCGTAGGGGTTGCCAAAGATGTCGTCGAAATTTTCGCCCCACCTGGCCCCGTCGCCTGCGATGGCCGACAGGGATGCGGCGGTGACGACGGAACCGACAACACACGTCACCCCGACGACGCCGCCAATAGTCGACCGCCAGGTTCGGCGTCCGCCGGACTCCATCGAGGCGAACTGCCATCCGAGCAACTGGGTGACAGCGAGGGGCGCCGGGTAGCTGGCGCGGGTGGTGGCTGCCCTGCGTGCGCCGGATCTCCATCCCACCGCCGCCCCGGTGCCTGAGGCGACGACGATGACGGCGAGGGCGCCGATCCACGTCACGGCGATGTCGAGGCGCGGCCCAGGGTGCGGCTCGAACGCACCGAGCACACCGAGCGGGAACGCTGCGGTCACGAAGTAGGCGAGCAGCGCCGCGATCGGAATCGCAGCGATGCCGATCGCTGCACCCTCGATCGCCCGCTCGGCGGAGAGATCACGCCGTGTCCATCCGAGGGCGTGAACCGTTCGTCTTTCGTCGGGGCCGACGCGAAGGGTTCTCGACGCGACTTGGACCGTCAGGCCCGCCGCCGCGAGCGTCGCGAAGGCGCACACCAGCCAGAGTGAGGTGGTCTGGAACCGCACGGCGCGTCGGGCACTCTCGTTCACCACGCGGAGCGGGGAGGAGTAGGCATCCTCGCCGCCGGGCAGACGGCGAACTTCGTTGAGTACATCACGGGTGTCGACGCCTGGGCTCACGTCGGCGACGATCAGCGTCTGGACGATGCCGACGTCGGAATGGGCGCTGAGAAATGCTCTGGAGAAGATGAGCTGAGACCCTGCCTCGTCGAAGTCCGACGGTGACTCGGTGATGCCGACGAGCGTCGCCTCGAAGGGTGCGACGGCCGGTTCGACCGTTTCGAGGTCGAGGTCGCTCCGCAGTTGGTCACGGGAGAACGCCGCGATCGGGAACCGGTCGCCGACCTTGGTGCCGAAGCGGCGCTTCAGGTCGGCGGCCAACGCTCGATTGACGGTGAACTCGTCGGGATTCGACGGATCGGTGAAGCGACCCTCGATGATCCGCGAACCGAGCATGTCGTCGGTGCCGGCGAACGGGTTGAGATCGGTTACCGCCGACCCATCGACGGGCGAGATCGGGAAGGCGAGCACGAACGCGTACCCGTTGGAGGACATGACGCCGCTGATGTCGGCGACTCGGTCGATGAGGGGGTCGCCGCCCATCTGGGTGAGGTAAAGGTCGGGATCGCCGCCTGCTGCTCGGGTCAGGCGATCGGGCGCCGAGTCGGTGCGTCGTGTCCCCGCAACCACACCCATTGCGGAGCCGCCGAGTACACCGACGACGAGGGCGGTCAGCGCGATCGAAACCCACCGGTGTCGGAGCCAGATCGCGACGCGGAACCGCACGGCGCTCATGGCGGTGACGGTAGGGGGTCGTCGGACGGCAGGCCATCGTGGTAGCCCCACTCGTCGGCGGGTGGTGGCTCTCCGCCGCGTCGCTGTGGGGCGTCCCGGGTTGTGGGGCCCTACTCGCGGATGTCGACCGGCGTACCCAGGAACAGGCGGTCCCGGAGAAGCTGGATCACGTCGTCGGGCATCCGGATACAGCCGTTCGATGCCGCCGAGCCAAGGAGCTCAGGGCGGTTGGTGCCGTGCATCGCGATGACGGGCACGCCGCCGCTGAACTCGTCGAGCGCCTGTGAGTAGCCCGAGAGCGGGAGGATCCACGGGCCGTAGGTGGAGCCGCGGTACTTCTCTTCGAAGTCCGTCAGGTAGAGGCGGCCCGTCGGTGTGGGGGTGGCGGCCTTGCCGATCACGACCTTGGTCTCCGCCAGAAGGGTTGGGCCGACCCACGCCTTGAGGGTGCGGTCGCTGAGGTCGACCTCGACGTGGGTGTCGATCAGTGTTCGGTTGAACTCGGCGGCACGAATCCACCCCTCGGTGCCGTTGGGGCGCACAGGCATCTCGACACGCAGCCACTCGCCGTGGTCTTCGGTGACGATGAAGGTCAGCGGATTGCCCCACGGTGTCGGGTTGTCGAACTCCCAGCCCAACGGCGTCGCTCGCCGGCCGATGACGGGGTATTCGACGGTCGGGATGGCCCGCGCCCCGGCACGCTCGGGCGAGGTCGCGGGGACGAGGCTCGCCAGCGTCGCCCCAGCAGTCGTGGCGCGGGGATCGAGTACGGCGTCGGCGGGCGGCTGGGCGTACACCGCGACGACCGGCACGGCAGCTGTTGCCACGGTCGTCCTCGTCGGGTCGACCTCGATGGGGGGCAACGTCGTTGTCGAGGTCGTGGTGGTGCTCGTCGTGGTCGATGGAGCCGGCTCGGCGACCGGCACATCGTTGCCAGTCGACACGAACACCACGATCCCGGCGAGGACAACGAGTGCGACCGCGAGCGCGGGAAGGCCCCATCTGCGACCCCAGTCGTTCATGGCGTCAAGCATACGGACGGTTGCCCTGCCGCGGCACGTGACCACCGGTACTCTCGGCTGGGTCCGGGGAGGATGATGACGGCGGCGAACGACGTGCACGAACGGGAGACGCGACGACGCCGCTCGGTCATCCGCGCCGAACGTGCCGAACGTGATGCTGCCCGATCGGCCGATCAACGGCGACGGCGGTGGGTCCTTGTCAGGCGCGGCATCGCCGGGTTCGTCGCTGCCATGCTGCTGTATCTGGGGTTCACCGCAGCTCAGGTCGTTTCTGCAGACGGGTGGGATCACTCCCGCGACGCGGACGCCGCGGTCGTCCTGGGCGCCGCGCAGTACAACGGCACGCCCAGCCCGGTGTTCCGAAGCCGGCTCGACCGGGCGCTCCGCTTGTACGAGGACGGCCGAGTGCCGATGATCGTCGTCACCGGCGGGGCCGCGGTGGGGGACCGGTTTACTGAGGCCTACTCGGGGCTCACCTATCTCAAGAAGCAGGGGGTTCCCGAGGAGGATCTGGTTGTGGTCGACGACGGGTCGAGCACGTGGGAGTCGATGGCAGCATCGGGGCGGGTGCTTCGAAGGCGGGGGGTCGACAAGGTGCAGTTGGTGTCCGACCCGTACCACTCGTTCCGGCTCGAGGCGATCGCCGAGGAGGTTGGGCTTGACGGCAAGGTGTCGCCAACCGACCGGGCCTCCAGCCGGGGCGAGCTGTTTCGGGAGTCGATGCTCGTCGCTGCCGGCCGCATCATCGGATACCGGCGACTGGTCAACCTCGTCGAGTAGTGGTGGTTGCGGCGCGGTGGTCGTCGGCACCGCTGTGATCGCAACTGGTTCGCCGGTTCTCACGGCCGGGGCTACACTCACGGACGCTCTACGGGGCGGCCGTCCCCGGCGGTGGCCCCAGAGGACCACCTTCGGAGGTGGTGTAATTGGCAACACAACTGGTTCTGGTCCAGTTATTCGGGGTTCGAGTCCTCGCCTCCGAACACAACCGAAGATCTTGGCGAGTCCTGAGGGACCGCCTCCTGGCCCCCATCGTCTAGTGGCCTAGGACACCACCCTCTCAAGGTGGCGGCACGGGTTCGAATCCCGTTGGGGGTACTCACATGAATCCCCTGCTGTTGCAGGGGATTCGGCGTTTCCGGGGTCGGGTTGACGCTGATGTGACAACGCAGCGCCCCGCGAAAAACCCGCAGCGCTTGCGGGGTGCTGCGCCGGTTCGGGGCTGGAGTCGCTGTCGTTCGTCGGTGTCCGCAGTCGATCGACTAGGTCGTCGAGTCGCTCGGCCAGCGCACGGTCGCGGTCGGCGGCGGCCTTCTGGTAGCGGATGGCGGCCGAGGTGGTGGAGTGCCCGAGGCGGGACATGACCTCGCGCATCGTGGCGCCCTGTTGGGTTGCGATGGTGCCGGCAGCGTGACGGAGGTCGTGGAAGTGGACCTCGGAGAGGTCGAGCTGAGCTCGGGCGGAGCGCCACTCGCGTTGGAACCAACCGTCGCTGATGATGCCGCCGGCCTCGCCGGGGAACAGTGGGCCGTCGGGGTTGCCGCCGACGAAAGTGGCGAGGTGGGCGTCTATGGCGTCGAGCACGAACCGAGGGAGCGTGACCGTGCGCTGGCTGGAGTCGGTCTTCGTGGTCTTGCGCCGTGAGCGCTTGTCGATCGACTCACGGACGGTGAGGGTGCCGTGGAGGCGGTCGTAGTTGCGAACGCGAAGCGCTCGGAGTTCGCCGTAGCGGAGGCCGGCGAAGCCGGCGACGAGGATCATCGGGCGGATGCGGACGTGGGCGATGTCGGCCAGCGCAAGGACGACCTCGGCGGGGACGAACGGGCGCTCGGTGTGCGGGTCGGAGCCGGCGCCCTTGATGCGGCACGGGTTGCGCGGAATCAGGTCGTCCTCGGCCGCAGTAGCCAGGATGGCGTGCATGATCCGGTAGGCGCGGGACGCGGTCGAGGGGATGCGTTCAAGAAGCGGGCGGAACCAGCGGCGGATCTCGTCGGGCGTGAGCCGCCCGATCGGCGTGGTGCCGAAGGTGGGGTAGACGTGGCGCTCGAGCGTCTCGGCGTAGTTGTCTCGGGTGGTCGAGGCGAGCGGCCGGCCTTCCAGCCACTGCTCGGCGTAGGTCTGGAACTTGATGCGGCCACGGGCGGGGTCGTACGCGATGCCTCGGCTCTGGGCCGCCTCGGTCTGCGCCTTGAAAGCCTTCGCCTGGTCGTGCGACTCGAAGCGACGGGACCGTTCGGCCTGTCCGGGAGCAGGGCGCCAGCGGACCTCGTAGCGGAAGCCGCTGCTCGTGGAGAGCTTCCGGATGAACGCCATGGGCGACGACCCTACCGAGCTGGTGCGACGGTGTCGCCGGCTCGGCGGTTGGCGACGAAGTCGTGGACGGCGTCGAGCGGTACGCGGGCGGCGCGGCCGATGTGGACCACGTCGAGGTCGCCCGAGGCGATCAGCTCGTAGGTGAGGGTCCGTCCGATCGAAAGGAGTCGGGCGGCCTCGGGGATGGTGAGAAGGATCGGCGGCTGGTCGAAGAGCGATGGCTGGTCCATGTCCGACCTAAGCGCGCAGCGGTCGCCGGAGCTCGTAGAAGGCGGCGAGTTCGCTAGGTGGTCAGACTTTCGTTCAGGTCGGTGTTCAGGGCGCGGGCTCATCGCCGATGGACCAATGGCGAATCGGAAGGCCACGGCGCGGAGTAAGCCGTACCCTCGGTGTCGTGTGGGGCGACGACGAGGATGCGCAAATCCGAGCAATCGAGGTCGGGGTCCTGGACGTCGATGTGCCGAGCCGCCGTCATCGTCGTCGGATCCTGGCTGTCGACCGCGACGGGGATGTCGCTGCGGTGCTCGTCGCAGTCCGTGGGAAGCGACGGGAGCGGTCGGAGACGGCGCACCTGTACCGCCGTGGGGCCGGCGGCTGGGAGTGGTGCGGTTCCGCCGGGAGCAGTGACTCGGAGCCGCGCATCCCCGATCGCTCGACCATCGAGCGGACGGCGATCGAGTTCGGCGGGCAGGGGAGCAGCGGCGGAAGAGCGTTCTCACACCCGGTCCGCGCTGCGACGCTGCGTGCTGGCGAAGGCATCGCCGCGCTCGAGTGGCGAGGCGTGGTGCGGCCCGTGTCGCCGTCAGGCTTCGCTGTGGTCGTGTGGCGGGGTCGGCGGCCGCCGACGGTGATCGGTCTCGACGTCGGCGGCACGGCCGTCACGAAGGCCGCTGTCGGTTTGAACCGCTCACCCATGGGTCGGCTTCCCTTGGCCGCCCGCATCGCCCGTAGGGTCGCCCCGCGGCCCGGCCCAGACGACTGGTTCAACTACGCGCCGCGACACTGATCGCCGTCACGATTCGCGCTCCGGGACCGTGGTCAGGAAGTGGCACAGACTGGCTTGTTGCACAAGGCGCAACAAGCGGGCGAAGGAGGACGCTGGCTCGCTCAGGCGTCGTGGCCGCTTCGGAGCCCGAGCCCTACGAGGAACTCGGCCAGCCGAACCCCGAGGTCTGAGGTCTCGGTTGTCGCAAGTAGCTCATTGCAGAATCGGTTCGACTCGGCGTTGATCGCCGCTGCGACCTTGCGGCGTTCGTCCGGGGTGATCGCGCGAGCGGGATCCGAGAGACGGCGCGGCGAGAAGTGTGCGACGTGTTCGCTCGCCGTGGATCGCCACCCTCCGAGTTCGTCCTCCGCCTCTCCCGTCCAGGAGTCGAGGAAGCTCCGGGCGTCCAGACCATGCCGGTCGCCGAGGAAGAACTGCGCGAGCAACCGGGCGTTGATCGCACACGACTCGTTGGCCCCATGCTTCAGGAGCCGCAGCTCATTGTCGGCGATCGGGAACGATGCCAGCTGCTCATCCGTCCAGCTCGCAGGGTCCGGGAGATGGTTGACCATGTCGATGGCATGTGCGATCTGCATCAGCATCTCGACCAGATCCTGGGGCCTCGTCGTCGCCATCAGGCGACAGTAGACCTCCTCCGGAGCTGGCCGTCCGAGGCGTCAGCTTGTTCCGCTTGCGGAACAAGCCAGTCTGTGCCACTTCCTGAACACCTTGAACGGGCCGTCCGATGATGTCGCGTTCAGGAGGGCGGTGGGCGCAGTTCGTCGGTCCAGCTCGTGAACCAGCCGCGTGCCGCTTGGCGTTCGGTCGGGATGCACGGGAGTTCACCGTCGCTGAGTCGTTCAAGACGTGCGAAGCCGTCAGCAATGTCGTACTCGCTCACTCCGCTGTCGAGTTGCTGCGCCCAGCCAACGCATTCCGCCCGCCCGAGTCGCGTCGAGAGCGCCCAGAGGTCGGTGAAGTCTCGTCCCTCGGTACGGTCCAGGATCGCGAGGATCTTGCGGGCGGCGAGGTCCTCGGCCGTGAGCGCTGGGATGCCATCGATCTGCTGGAGTGGGAACAGTGGTGGCGAGTCGACGGCGAGGTCGACCTCAATGGTCTCGTCACCGAGCGTCGTCAGAAGTCGGGCGAACGTGACGTGGTCTCGAACGAGCTCGACTGTCCATCCCTCCGCAGAGAGCGCGACGGTGAACGATGTGGCGAGTGGGCGTACGTCACCGGGCGGGTTGCCGGGCTCGGCGGCGATGAACGCGTCGAGGTCGCGGGTCAGCCGGTCCACTACGCCGAGTGCGACGAGTGCCGAGCCGCCGGAGAGAGCGAAACCACTCGAGTCCGGGAGGCCGAAGAGGATTCGAGCGGCTCGTCGTTGCAGCGGGGTGAGCCCGTTCACGATGCCGCCACGAGGTCGGTCGGTTCGCGCTGTTCGGCGATGAGCGCGTTCCATGCGGTCCGGAGAGGCCGAGGCAGCTTGAGATCGGGCCACGCCTCGCACAGCAGGATGCCGTCGACGATCGCTTCGATGTCGCTCGGTGTGCCCTCTCGGAGGACGAGCTCGTAGGCGCGGAGGCGGTCGCTGCGCAGTGCAAGGTCGAACTCGCGACGTGGTCCGCTCCACCAGAGGTGTAGCCCTGGGTCGAACCGTCGGAGGCATTCGGCAGCAGACAAGCGCCAGAGGCGTGAGGGAACGGCGTATGGGCGGCTGTCGTCGGTCCATGTCCAGTCGATCGTGGGCTCGATCGCAACGTGAGCTTCGGCCGCATCGAGCAGCGTCATCGCCGTGTCGAAGAGTGGCTCGCGTCGGCCGTGCTCGTACGCGGCGATGTTCGGGCGCGCGATGCCGGAGCGTTCGGCAAGCGCGACCTGGGTGAGGCCGGCCGCGGTGCGGGCGGAACGGAGGACGCCGGCGAAGACAGCCATGTATGTATCGTACTCGATACATACATGAAGGAGGCCTGGGCGCCGCAAGCCAGCGCAAGGTCAATGATGGTGGCGTCGTCGAACGGGTTCTCGGTTCGGCGCAACCTCGACAGCTTTGCCGAGCGCCTCGTCGAAGTACGTCACGTCCCAGGAGTCGTCCAGCTCACCTCGCACGAGGATTGCCAACGCTCGGCCCCTAGCGTTGACGGCGGCGAGATCGTCGGGATCGGGCCCCTCCCACCCTCGTGCGTCAGGACCGTTCGGGCCCCACATCAGAGATGTCAGTTCATCCGACCAAGCCTCAAGTTGGCGAGCGAGATCATCGGACACGGGCACCCCTCGGCTGCTCGCCTGGCCGGGCCGTCCCGCTGTCACCCATAGCGGGAACGCCTCGTGGTCCCACATCACCTTCACGACCCGACGTTCCGCCACCCGGCAACGGTACGACAACGCCGTCGCCTCATCACGCGACATCCGTGGGCCGCTGCTCGGGCGGCGATGGCGCCACACGACGGCCGAGAGCCTCACCTGCGGACGTCGCCGGCAACGTTCGGAAGAGAGTCCGAAACCCCGAGAAGGCCGGCGCCGACGGCAATCGAGCCGCCGATGGTGAACGTGAGCCAACCGTTCCAACCGAGCTCCCCGTCGGTGGGGCCGAGGACGATCGCGGGAACCGATGAGGGAGAGCCCGACGAACACGTCCAGACCGACAGGATCCACCCGACCAGGCTCCCGGCGCGGCGACCGATCCGCCAAGTCACTTGCTCGGTGTTGAAGTCCACGAACCCAGTGCCGTGACGGTAGCTCGCCCCGCCAAGAACCCGCGGCCGCCGTCATTCGGGGTCGTCCGCAGCCGACGGGCGATCGGTGAAACCCCCGGAATCTCGCCCGTCTGCGTCCGTCACCATCCGTCGATTCCGTCCCACGGGTCGCTCTCAAGGTGGCGGCACAGGTTCGAATCCCGTTGGGGGTACTGCTGGAAACCCGCCAAATTTGGTGGGTTTCGTCGTTGTCGGATCAGGGTTGTCCTGATCACTCGCCCGAGAATCCCGCGAAAATTCCGCGAGAGCTGCGATCGGCCTCGACCGGCGCCGGTTCAGGCGATACGCGGTCGGCTCGCTCGTTCCGCCAATGTTCCACCGATCCTGGCAGGATCACACGGTCGTCAGGGCGGAGGTGGTGTTATGAAAGAGGACGTACTCGAGCAGATCGTCGAGGACTACCTCCAGTTCAAGGGCTACTTCACTGCCCACAACGTGCGGTTCCGCCCGGCATCGGAGCATCCAATGTTCGACCGCCGACAGGACTCGGTTCGCTCCGATGTCGACGTTGTTGCCTTCCACCCAACGAAGCAGGGCTGGATCGAGTCGTCGTCGTGAGCTGCAAAGCACGGCAGGACGGGTTCGATGCGACTGCGAAGCTCGCCGAGTTGCGCGGTGAGAAGAAGAATCCCAAGCGCGCGACGGAGAAGCACTTTCGTGAGCTATGGATTCCGAAATGGAGCGAGGCGTTCCGAGCGCGAATCAAGGATCTCACTGGGACGGATCGATTCGCCTACCGGATTGCTGTCACTCGGCTGAAGGGCGATCCGAAGCCGTGGTCGTCGGACGCGACGATGCGAGACAACCTCCCCGGATGCAGCATCGGGTTCCTCACGCTCGAGGAGATGTGGGCGACCATGCTCGCCGAACTCACGAAGACGCCGGCCGGGAGCGAGATCGGTCGATTGGCCCAGCTTCTCAAGGCCGCTGGGCTCACTGCTCCGCAGCAAGTGGCTGTCCCGAGCCCACCCACAGCAGGTTCCGATGCGGCGCTCGAGGATGAGGCGGCTGCCAATGGGTGACGGAGAGCTCGGGGCCGGGTCCACTGTGGATGCGCCTCGGTTCCCGTTCGGGCGTCCGTCCACGCCGCGTGGACCGCGAACACCCAACGGTCATGCAGGCTTGTTCGTTCTCGGGGTCTATCCGAGTGCGCTCCACGTTCGACGGGAACCACCAGCGTGGGCGCGTCGAGACCTCGGAATCAGCACCGTTGCGGCGCTCGCCGTCGACGATGAGCCGAGTGTGTTCTGGGACGGCGCAGATGCGGATGATCGTGTTTCGGAGTGGAGCGACGACGTCGGCTTCCTCGAAGGGGATGAAGAGGGCCGCTGGGGACGGGTCCGGCCGGCGGGCAATGGAACATCGGGCCGCTCGGTTGTCGAAGGTGTGCTCGGTCCTCTCGGCATCGAAGCGGAGTCCACGTGGTTCTCCGACGCCGTCGACCGCTTCTTCATCAAGTGGGCGGGCGGTGGACGACAGCGGCAGCAGGCAAACGCCATCGCAGAGGACTACGAGCCGTTCGCTCGAGCGACCGGACCCCCGTCAGCCTCGCTCCCGTTGCGCCCTGCCGTCGCCGAACTTGTCGACCTGGCGGCTTCTGAGCACCGCGAGCGGCTCCGAAAAGAGCTGGTGAACTCGCGATCGCCGTTGGTGGTCACCCTGGGCGAGGAGGCGCGGCGAGTCCTAGCAGTTGTGGCGGACGAGGTTGAAGGCGGTCCAACTCGCCCGCTCGATGGCAAGCGGTTCGCGGAGTATCCGGACGACTACGGGGAAGCCGGCGCACTCTGCGTCGGCGACATGACTGCGCGGTGGTTAGCGCTCGTGCATCCCGGCCAACGCTCCCCACGATGGCAACAACTTCACGGGCGATGGCGATCACTCGTCCGGGGCAAAGCCGGTTGAACTCACGCCGGCCCGCCGCGCCTTGAAGCCGGGGAGCCGGACGCCTGGCGACCGAACACTTCGTCGAGTCGGTCGGCGACCTCTCTGTCGCGGTCGTCAGCAGCGCGTTGGTATCGAATCGCGGCTGCCGTGGTGGTGTGCCCGAGTCGGGACATGACCTCCTTGAGCGTCGCTCCGTTCTGCGTCGCGAGGGTGCCGGCGGTGTGGCGAAGGTCGTGGAACCGCACTGTCTTGACGCCGACCTCGGAGCGGGCTTTGGCCCAGTTCTTCTTGAACCAACCTTCGCTCATCACGCCGCCCTCGACGCCAGGGAACAGCGGCCGTTCGGGTCGCCGCCGGCGAACAGCCCGATGTGTTCATCGAGACCGTCTAGGACGAATCGAGGGAGCGTGACCACCCTCCGCGCCGCCGCGGTCTTGGGGTCCTTGCGTCGGCCGCGCTTGTCGAATCATCGCCCGGACCGAGGCCATCGCCGGCGGAGCAACGAGCAGCACGCGCTTCGGGTTCGTCGCCGGCGGCGACACCGGTGAGATGACGCATATTCGGCGAATGTGCTGATCGAGCGCACCATGGGCCTTCCCGGTGGTGCGATCTACACCAGCCGTGCGGCGGTGACGTTTGGTCGTATCCCAACCTCCACGACGACATCGCCGCCACCGCCACCGCGACCGGCGCTGGCGTCAAGACCGGCACCACCGTCGCATCCGGTGCGGTGTCGTCAGCGATCCTCGACCACCGCGATGCGGGGTTGCCGCTTCGGCTGACACTCCAACAGCTCAGGGCCGAGACACTTCAGCTCGCTCCGGGGACCACCGTTCGGACCTGTGAAACCCGAGCGTCGTGGTTCGGGCATCGGCGATGCTCGGCGCCCGATCGGGACCGTTGGTCTGCACCGACGGCCAACCAACGAGCGCCGTGGATGAACTGCTTCGGCAAGTGCGCGTCAGCGGGGCAGGGTTGGCCCACCACGGGGACTTCGAATGGGGAGGTATCCGAGTCGCCAACTACCTCGTCCAGCGCCACCTCGCCGGGCCGTGGCGGTTCTCGACCCGCGACTACCTCGAGTCGGCCCCCTCGGGCGCGTGCCGCTGGGTAACCCTCGTGGCAGGTTGTCTGCCTCGTGGGACCCGGGCCTTGTACCTGCGTGGTTCGTAGTCTTTGGTCGTGTTCGACAGCATCAATCTCCGAGACGAGCCCGTGCCCGACCTGCTCGTCGTCGTGCGTCTCGGCTCGAACACCCTGCTCGACGAGCACCTGGCCAAGAGCACAGCTGAGTGCCATGCCCGTTGGGGGATCTGGGGATTCTCAGTTCTCGAAGTGCCTGGCGGAGACTTCGACGCTCTCGCTCGACTTCGACCGATCGTGACTACTCGTCGTCGGCTCCTCGTTGCTCACGGTGCAGACCTTGTCGCGTCGGGGTTCCCGCTGCTTCCGACACTCGATGGGCCCCATTGGACAGTCACGCTCGCCGCTCCGACGGTCGAGGTGTTCGCCGAAGTGCGCAGCCACTTCGAGGGTCCGATCGAGAATCCGGCCTGGATCGGCCGGCCTCCGCCGGTAGCATGAACGGCGTGGCGATCGAGTTCTACGACCTGTGGTTCGACCCGAACACCGTCGGGGGAGACATGGTGGTCGAGTGCTGGATCAGCCACGGCCCACGCGCAACCGACCCTGACTTCGCTCCGGTGCCCGGTGACTTGCTCGTGCTTGGCGATGGTGACGAAGCCCCGCTTCGCGCCCGTGTGATCAAGCGCCAGGGCGACCGTGTGTCGGTGCAGATCCAGCTCGGCACCGAGAGCGCTGCGGTCGCCTGACGAGGCCGACAGATTCCGAGTCGGCGTGTCGACGCGTCGTCGCCCCATCGGGAGTCTGCTGTCGTCACGCGTGGTGTGCGTGGCTATGACGCGACCGAAAGACAGTGGCGGAGTCCGCGCCGATACCGCGAAAATCCCGCGGCCACCCTGAATCGCCGCTCCCGGTCACGTTCGCCGTGTTCGGAGAACCCAGAATCCCGCCCGTTCCGCCCCGCTGACGTTCGCTCAGGACCGCTCCAGAATCCCAGTCAAGGTGGCGGCACGGGTTCGAGTCCCGTTGACGGGGTACTGCGGCGGTTTGCGTCCCGCGGAGTCGGTGGGGTTCACGTCAGCGTTCCGCGGTGTGGCGGTGAGCCGAGCGGGGCCGGCGCGTCGTCGGTGCGGATGGGGCTGTGGATGCGGACGCTGCCGTTCCTCCACGGAGCGCAGAGGCCGCTCGACTGTCGAGTCGCGGTCGCCTCTCTCCTATCGGCTGTCGCCTCTCGGGGAAGTCAGCGGACGCCCTCCGCACCTCGGCCCGGTCAACCGATCCTCGCTGAGGCCGTATCTGATCTGATACGCTGCGTCGATGTCCGCCAACCTGCTCACTGCCGCCCGGAATCGAGTAGGGATCTCCAAGGCGGAGTTGGCGCGTCGTTCGGGAACGTCTCGTTCAACGTTGTCGGCGTACGAGCACGGCCGAGTGTCTCCCACCCTCGAGACGCTCGAGCGCGTGCTGTCTTCAACGCGTCAGCGGCTGGAACTCGCTCCGACGCCGACATGGTCGGAGGTCGATATCGGCCGCGGACGTGTCGCGTTCGTCGCCGATGTCCTGTGGCGCCTTGAAGCGCGTGCCGCAGTCAGTCGGGCCGAGCTTCCGTTGCACCTCGAGTGGTCTCGCAGCAACCGGGTGGTTGAGCTGTGGGATCGCCGGCAGCGAGTTCGTGCGTACGAGGCCGTCCTTCGGGAGGGTCGGCCCGTTGACATCGAACGGTTCGTGGACGGCGCACTGCTGGTGGACGCGTGGGACGACCTCGTGCTGCCGATGGCCCTTCGAGCTGCTTGGCACCCGCTCATCGACGCGGCCCGTTCCGATGGCTGAGAATCCGCTGACCGAGCTACAGGTCGAGGTGCTCCAAGTGTTCTTCTCGCTCCCGAGTCCGAAGGCTTCATGCTTGCCGGTGGAGCCGGTCTGGTCGCCGTCGGCCTTTCGGAGCGGCGAACCGAGGACCTTGATCTCTTCACGACTCGCGTGTCCGTCGAGTTGTCAGCTGACCATCACCACGTTCGGGCCGACGTGCCCGGCGGTCGAGCTTGCAGGAGTCCCGTTCACGTACGACTGGCGGACCAAGGCAGAACCAGTGCTGTGGATCACGGATGCGATCGGCGGGTCGTGCCGGGAGCACCTCGTCGGTCAGGACTCTGCGCGGCTCGACCGGCTGGTGGCCAACGGCGTCATCGACGGCCTGATTTATCCCTGAGAATGTCGAAAGTCCCAGCTGCCGGCCTAGTCGATCCGTTGGATCCTCGGCCTGGCCCTCTGGGACTTCCTTCCCTACGGAACATCACCGCAGGGCGCGTTTCAATATCGGCCGCCGAGGGGCGAACGGCAACCCTCCTGTAGGGAGCTCGTCACTCACCCGACGAGCTCGGCCTCAATGTCGCCGCTATTGGTCGGGACCAACGGCGATCACAGATGGATGGCACGTCGATGGCAGGTGGAGGACTTGAACGTTGGAATCGTTCGAGGTTTCGTATTACGATTGCTCGGTGTGGAGTTCCACAGTTCGGCAAGCAGGCACGGCGTCGCTGAGGAAGACGTGGTGCTCGGCTTTGATGACAACCGTGAGATGGTGATCCATGCGATGAGGATGAGGTCGAGGTATCGGCCGCTGATCGACGGGCTCTTGGAAGGGGACGAGTGATGGCCGACAAGGTGTATGGAACGTCGAATGGTCGACCCGTCGACGAGAGCGAGATCGGGCGCTTGGCAGTCGAAGCCGAGGAGGGTTATGACCCCGACTCGCTCCGGCGTCGGGGCGGGCGTCGACCGATGGGATCTGGGCCAGCCGATGTGGTACCTGTCCGTCTTGACCCGGAACTGAAGTCGCAGGTCGAGTCCCGCGCTCAACTCGATCATGTGTCGACGAGCGAAGTCATCAGAGAGGCGCTGCGTCGCTATCTCGACGTCGCGTAGGGACCATCTGAACAGGCGGCGGTCGCGGTTCAACACCGCGAGAACCCGCGTCCAGTCTGAGTCGCTCCCGCCGAAGGTTGGCGGGAGACCTGTCCGTCAGGTCAGGATCGACCTATCGGTGCCAGCAGTTCCATGTCCCCGATGTCGGGGAGTGGGGTGGCCCGACTCATCGCCCGGAGGGCTGCACGCTCGATCAGTCCGGCGATGGTGTAGCCCCACGCTTTGTCCAGGTCTACGCCGTAGCCCATGTCCGACAACGCCCCGGCGGTGACCCGGCTGAACGGGTTGGTCCCGGGGTTCAGGTAGCCGGTCATGATCTCGTTGCCGAACACCGACTCCCGCCAGTGACTGTTCGCCGTGCCGGGACCGCCTTCGTTCTCGACGGGGACGTTGCCTGATCCGCCGAGCGCACTCCACTCGGCTCTGGCGACTGTGCCGGTGAACCGCGGGTCGGCGGAGCCGGCTCCGGTGACGAGCGACTCCCAGTTGGGTCCGCTGCCGAACCCGAGCACGTGCCCCATCTCGTGGGTCACGACCGTGTTGAAGAGGCCGGACGACTCCAGCTCCGCCACGTCGGCGGCGTCGAACATCATCACGCCGTACGCCGGGAGGCCGCTCGTTGCGCGGACGATGCACGGGCCGGCGGAGCCGAGGACACCGCCGGGTCCGTCGATGGGCGTGACGATCGCCTCGATCAACACGTCGTCGACGGTTCCGGCGAACGCCGGGGCCCCCTCGACGCACTCGTCGACCCCGACGGTGAGTGAAAGATCGGGGAGTCCCGTCCGAATCATCGCCTCCCAGTAGCTGGTCGCCCACGAGAACGCCGACTGCTGCGATGCCGTCATCGAGGGGCTGGGGCGAACGGTGATCTCGAACAGGTCTGCCGACTGTGGGCCGACGTTCAGGGTGACGGTGCGCGAGGCGACGGAGTGCCCGTCGGAGACGCGGAGGCGCACGACCGGCGTGCCCTCACGATCGAACGTCGCGGCGCGCATCGAAGCGTTGGTGCACGAGGCGATGGTCGTCTCGTACCGGCCGTCGTCGTTGAGGTCGAGGCTGCACGTCAGCGAGCCCGGGTCCGGATCGGAGATAAACCACTGGAACGCCGTGGACAGCGGTGAGGCACCATTGGGTCGGGACGCCGTGAACGAGTTGATCGACGGAGGTCCTGAGTCCCCGGGCGACGGGTTGAGGCGAGGCGGGTTCGAGGTCGGCGAGGTGGCGCTGAACACGACCGACCGTGGAGCGGCCTCGGTGAGAACGCGACCGAGGGTGCCGTCAGGGTTGTAAACGACCACGGAGTTGTTGGCCGCGACGAAGACCCGTCCCGTGCCGGGATCGACACCGAGATCGCCCATCAACAGGCTCGCCGAGAGGAATGGCGTGCGCAGCAGCACATCGGTGCGGGGCGTCATCGTGACCAGTTCGCTCGTTGTCGGCGACGTTTCGACCACGGTGTAGAGCCGGGACCCGTCGTGGGAGAACTCGAGACCGCGCTGCGCCGTTGCACCACCGAGTGCCGTCGGGGTCACGTCGGCCGGGTCGGCGGCGTCGAACACGTAGGTGTTCGTGTTGGACGACCCGCCGGCGGCGATCAGCTCGGTGCCGGCGGCTGTCGTGGTGGTCACTGCTGTGGGATAGGGGCCGGTCGGGAACCGCTTGCCGGTGACCTCAAGGTCCGAGGTCCGGACCTCGGTGATCTCGTACTGGCCGCCCGCGGCGGTCCACAGGCGGGTGCCGTCCGCGGAGATGCCGAAGTCCTGGAGGTTGCCGCCGAGCGCAGTGTGCTGGGTGGCGGCGATCTGAACGCCGGTGGGGCCCGACGTGTCGTACATCCTGATGCTCCCGGGGCTGACCCCCGTGGCGCCGATGAACAACCGGTTCGGAAGGGCGGGCGATGTGCGAAGGAGTGATCCACTCGCCCCGCTGATGAACGTCCGGTGGTTCTGGTTCGTCGCCGTGTCGAAGTAGCCGATCGACAGGTCGCGGTTCGGGGCCGTCGTTAGGTAGTAGATGCGGGAGCCGCTCATGGCGAGCGTCGGACCGAGTGGGCCACCGACGTCGTAGGTGGCGACGACCTGGAGGGTGACCGTGTCGATCTTGCGGATGGCTCCGAGGTTCGTGGCGGCGACGTAGGCGAACGACGTTCCCGCCTGGACCGGGGGAGGGGTGGTTGTGGTGGTCGGGGGCGCTGTGGTTGTGGTCGTGGTTGTCGTGGATGTGGACGTGGTCGTCGTCGGCGCTGTCACGGGAGGTGCCGTCACGGGAGGCGCCGCCACAGGAGGTGCCGGCTCTGCGGCCGGCGGAGCGACCGGGGCGGGGGCCGGCGTTCTGGGCGGAGCGTCACAGGCGACCTTGTCGCCGTCGGGGTCCAGGCCGAAATGATCCCAGCCGACCACTCGCGTCCGTCCGACGGGCGGGCCGCCACCGTCGGTGCCGACGCAGTGCACCTCGGTCTGGTTGTTGGGGACGCAGAAGTCGGCGTAGTTGGCGTCACACGCAGCGGTGGTCTTGGCGTTGACCTTGTCGGCAATGTCGCGGGCCCGCGCGGCGGACATCGATGGGTGACCGCGAAGGGCGAACCACGTCTGCACCTCCTTCACCGAACACCCCGTCACCATGGCGGCGCACAGCACCCCGCACAGCACCCCGCACAGGATTCGTCGTCCTCGTTGACCCAGTTCGTGCCGCCGCTGCAGTGTCGTCCTCATCGCCCGTCGGACGGTACGGAAGGGACTGAAACATCACAAGGGGCGACTGCGGAGCAGGTCCGAATCGATGCCTTGCTGTGGTCAGTGGAGGCCCCGATATGGGTCGGGGTTGTCGGCCGCCCACCTGTCGAGGTGCTCGGCGACGCGTGATGTGAGCGCTCCGCCGGACGGAAACGCCGACTTCCGCAGGAACACGACCGGTGCGCACTCTTCGTCGTGCTGCTGGCGTTTCTCGACCAGTGAGGCGAAGTCTGCGAAGTTCTCCGTCACGAGAACGCGATGGTCGCTGACCGCGATCTGTAGGACCTCGGAATCCTGGGCTCCCCTGAGTCCGAGGGAAGCGATTGACACCGCGTCGTGTCCCTTGTCGTTCAGCGCATCGGCGATCGAGTCGGGGAGCATCTCATCGATCAGCCATCTCACGAGGAGAGAAGACGCTCTCGTCGTTCGATCAGTGTGCGAACCCGTTCTGACTCTCGCTCGTCAGCCTCGATTCGATGATCTACCTCGTCGGGGTTGGCCGCGTAGAAGTCAACGGCGAGCCGGACCTGAGACAGCGGAAGACCTGTGGTGGCTGCGACTGAGGCGAGACGTTTGTCACCGCGCCCCCGGGCGTGGCGGACGTCGCGGATCACCTCCCACACATCGGGACCACCCACGAGCGCGGCGCGTCGCCCGGTTGGTCCATCGCGGTAGACGACGCCAGCGAAGCGCCGAGTCGTGATGCCCTCGGAGAGCAGCGAGGCGACAAGCGATGTCGTCGAGGTGTCGGAAGCCGCTGCCTCCTGTTCGAGCCGATCGAGGAGCTCCTCCGAGAGTCGGAACGACGTGGGTCGAGCCATGGTTTCTCGCCTCCTGTAGTGCTCGTCGACTACAGCGTAGCGCGACGGCTGAGTTCGTCGGCTGCGCATGGCAGTTCGTCATCGTGCTGCCCTCGGGCGTGTCGGTCGAGTGGGACCGCGACACCGGCGGCGCGGTCGACGCCTTCGGTTGTTCGGGGTTTGTCCGCCGTCGATTGACGATCAGCGAGATGGCGCTCAGTCCTCGGCGGTGAGGACGGCGAGGACCGACTCGGCGCGCCAACGAAGCTGACCCCTGGGGCCGGTGGGCACCTCGACGAGGATGCCGAGTTCGGCAAGGTGACGTAGGGCCTTGAGGGCAGCGGGTCGGGTGATGGTGAGCCTCCGCTCGACGGCTCGGGCGGTCAGGACGGGCTGCTCGAATGCGAGGTCGACGACCTGGTTGGCGGCTCCGCGTGTGGATGCCTGTACCCCTGCTCGGTAGCGCTCGCGCAGGTCGGTGAGGCGCTCGGCACGGGTCACAGCGTCAGCGGCCTGGGCGCAGACGGCGTCGAGGAAGATGGCGAGCCACCGATCGAAGTCGCCTCGCTCGCGCACGCCCTGGAGTGCGTCGTAGTACTGGGCTCGACGCGCTTCGAAGTACGGCGAGAGATACAGCAGGGGTTCTGGTAGGCGACCTCGTACGACGAGGAAGAAGACCACAAGCAGTCGGCCGAGACGACCGTTGCCGTCGAGGAACGGGTGGATCGTCTCGAACTGGTAGTGCAGCAGCGCGGCCTGGACGAGCGGGGGCGTTCCCGGTGGCTCGTGAACGAAGCGCTCGAGATCATCGAGCAGCGCGCCGACCTCGTCCGGAGGGGGTGGCACGAAGGTCGCCGTCGCGATCGAGGCTCCGGGCGGACCGATCGAGTTCTGCGTCGTGCGGAGCTCACCGGGCTGGCGTTCGCGCCCCCGAACTCCGGCGAGAATCACCGCATGCATCTCCCGGATGAGGCGGGTGCTCAGAGGCAGCGTTGAGAGTCGGTGCAACCCCGTCTCCATGGCGCGCACGTAGTTGATGACCTCCTCGACGTCGGGGCCGAGTGGGAGATCGCCGGCCTCTGCGTCGAACACCTCCGCCAACGAGGCTTGCGTGCCCTCGATGCGAGTCGACGACACGGCCTCACGGCGTAGGTAGGGGCCGACGAGGAGCTGAGGTCGGGGAGCCAAGGTACACGTCTCTAAACAAAGTCAGCAGAACCTTTAGAGACGCCAGCGGTCCAGCAACGTTCGGCAACAGTCGGCAAGGTCGGCGACCCGTCCAGTCGTGAAATCCCTTGATCGCCAGCAGCCTCGTTCGCGACTCACCTCACAGAGCGTGTTGCGACGCGCTGTCCGCACCTGGGTCTGATTCCCAAGGACCTTGGGCCCTTCCGCTTCGACGCAGCCGGGCGCATCCTGGCTATTCAAGGAGGTCACATGAAGACATCTACCCTCAGCCCCCTTCGTCGCCGACTCTCCGCTCTTGTGGCGTCCACCGTCGGCCTCCTCGTCGGTGCCGGATGCGCCATCAGCCCGGCGTCCTACGAGAAGGGGCAGTATCGCTGCTTCCTCGAGGTCGGCCCGCTCTCGGGTCACCCGACGGCACCGGACGCCATTTTCCCGATCATCGGAGAGCTGTTGTACGAGTCGTGTTGGCTCGTGGACTGAGGCCGACGAGGACGTGCGAAGTCAGCTTCCCCAGAACGGGCCGGTGAGCCCGACGGATCGAAGGTAGTCCTGCGCTGTGTCGGGGTGTCGGCGTTGGTAACCGCGGTCGAGACGACCGTCGTACCAGTGGGAAGCGAATCGCCACAGTGTTTCGAGGTCCATCCGGTATCCCTCGGTGGTGTCAGTGTCGGCGATCCAACCGTCGATGCAGGCGTTGGAGCAGAAAAGCCGCTGATTGGAGCAGGTGTGGATGACGTCGTCCCACATGTGTGCGACCGGCACCAGGAAGTGGGCGACTTCGTCGCCGGCGGGCGGCGCGTCGGTCCCGACCACCCACGCCAGCGGTGCGCGGCACTGGGGGCATTGCGTTGCGACCAGCACCTCGCCCTTTTGCACGAGGTGGGGGATTGCGAACGAGTCCCACGCACAGCCACCCCACCAGAGCGCTTCGGCACCCATGACGGAGTAGCCGAAGGACCTGGTGGCGAATGGGTGCGCGAGAACGATCTCGCCACGAGCATCGAGCGCGAGGTGTCGGGTTGACGCAAGCTGGTCGATACAGGCTGCGAGCTCGGTTGCCGAGCCGGCGATGGCGATCAGGTCCTCCACCGGGGGGAGGCGCCCACTACCAGCGAGCGAGCGGTAGATCGCGACTCGTACTTCCTCAGCTGTCGCCGGGTTCCTCTCGTCGTCATACATGGGGACCCACCTTCTCGGGGACTGCCAAAGGCTACCTTCCTCCGTGGTCGGAGTTGGTTGGGCATGGGCAATCGGAGGAACGATGTCGGAAAGATCGAATGCCCTCGAGCGGGCGACCGCCTCGGCGTTGAGTTCTCAGACCGGGAACCGACTGCGGAGCCAGTCGGCGAACAGCGGGTCGACCACCACGAGCCGGTCGTTCCGCCGGGTCAGGTAGCCGTTACCCACGAGCGCCTCGATTCCGGCGCGGGCCGTGCCGGCGCTGAGCGAGAGCACGTCGCCAGCGGTGCCGTATGGGCTGCCGCCGGAAGCCACCGCCCGGAGGACCTTCTGGTGTCCGGTAGGCAGCAGGGCGAAGAGTCGTTCGGAGCCGGCCGCGACCGCAGCGCGCGTATCCGACAACGCGGTCGCCCAGGTGTCGTCGGTGGCAGTTGTTCCTTCGGGGGTGGCTCGCCAGGCCGCGTCGGCCATCTGCATCGCTCGCTGCGGGTGCCCGTCGGCTGCGGCCACAAGCGGAACGACGACGGCCCCGGCGTCGCGGCCGGTGGCGGTGAATCCTTCGCGGACCGCCTCGGCCACGTCGCCGTCGGACATGGGGCCGAGCGTGAAGAGGTCGGCCTGGGCGAAGAAAGGTTGGGCGGCGTCGGAGAAGAGCGTGGCCATCGTCGACGGTTGCGAGCCGGCGAACACGATCCCGAGATCCCGATAGTGGTGCTGGAGTTCGGTGCGCAGGATTCCGGCCGCGTGTTCGACACCGGCGATGCCGGAGAACTCGTCGATCACCAGAACGAGAGGCTGGCGCCCGGCCGCCTTGACGAGCATGCGGACCCGTTCGCGTAGCGCGAGCACCGGATCGGGACGATCGCGAGCGGAGCGCGACAACTCGATGCCGAGAACGCCGAGTCGGATCGACGCGGTGGCAGCAAGGTCGGCGAGCAGACCAAGCAGCCGACCCTCGACGTCGGCCATCCCCCGGTCGAAGGCCGAAGCCACGTCGGCCATCGACGCCACCTCGTAGAGGTCAACCCAGATCGTCTCGTGGCCGACCCCTGCGAGGTCGGCGGTGACCGCTCGCAGGAGGCTCGTCTTTCCGTAGCGGCGCGGGCCGAGGAGCGCCGTGAGGCGGTGGTCTGCGATCCGTTGTGCGAGGTCGATCCGCTCAACGCTTCGTCCGGCGACCTCGTCAGCCTTGAGTGGTCCTTGAAACGGGAACGGACTCGGTTTGTCCATACCTAGAAGGTATCACTAGACCGAGTGTCCGGGCGTTTCCTGCCAGAGCCCAATCCCGTTCAGACGTTCGTGAGCCAGGGCTGCGTGAGGTCGAAGTAGTGGTCGACCTTCATGACCTTCTCCCACTCCGCGAACTTCTCCGCGGCGTCGCCGGTCAACTCCTGACGTTCGGCGTTGCGTGCTTCGCCCTCCGAGGTGAAGTAGGCGACCTCGGTGAACTCGCCGTCCCCGTGGTAGGCGGTGATCGCACCGATCAGATCGGGGCGGAGGTCGGCCAGAACCGAGTCGGACTCACGCTCCAGCGCATCGGCACGCTGTCGGTCGGTCACGTGGCCGTCCATCACCTGCACGAAGCGGGCAGCGCCCATGTCCCCGTGCGACATGACCTGAACGTCCTCGGTGTCGTGAAAGACCACGGGGCCGTCGAAGCACATCTCGGTTTCCTCCCACCACGCTGTCTGCTCCGGACGGTCGCTGTTCGCACGCGCCGCGTCCCGGCTCTCGAATCGTGCGATCAGGATGCAGTCGCCCGAGCTGGTGCATCCGCCGGTGGAGCCCAGATAGCCGATCGCCCCCGGCATGAGATCGCGCTCCCAGATTTCCATCCTGCGGTGCAGCGCCTCTGCATCGCTGGTCTTTCCTTCCATGACTTGTATGAACATCTCGAACCCCCCTGAACGGTGTCGACATTCGACACCTCACCCGTACCCGAACCCGCGCCGATCGAACCTGTTCTCGCCTTCGCCCCGTGAAAGGCTTGAGCGATGGGAACGTTTGTGATCGTCCATGGCGCATGGGGCGGCGGGTGGGAGTGGTCGGCGGTCGTGGCGAGGTTGCGGTCGAAGGGACATCAGGCGTTGGCTCCGACGCTCACCGGCCTCGGTGATCGCTGCCATCTTCTGGTCGGCGAGCGGGTCGGACTCGCCACCCACATCGACGACGTCGTGGCCGCCGTGGAGTTTGAGCAGCTCAGCGGCGTGGTGTTGTGCGGGGCGAGCTACGGCGGCATGGCGGTGACCGGAGCAGCCGAGCACCTCCGGGATCGAGTCCGATCCATCGTCTACATCGACGCACTCGTCCCCTGCGACGGACAGAGTGCCCTCGATCTCCTTCCGGGTCCGTTCGTTGGCAGGGTCCGTCAGGGCATCGTCGAACACGGGGAATCCTGGCGTATCCCGATTCCCGCCGATCTGCAGAACGCACTCGTCCCACCCGGAGCTCTCCCCGACGACATCCGCCATGCGTACCTGAGCCGTCTTCGAGACCACCCCGCCGCCTCGTTCGCCGAGCCTGTGGCGCTCACGGGTGCCGTCGAGCGGTTGAGTCGAGCGTTCATCCGGTGCACGACTGCCGAGTTCGGTGCCGAGGTCGGCGTCGATCCGATCGCCGACATGGCTTCGAGGGCCCTCGATCAGGGCTGGCCGTATCGGGAGATCGAAACCCGCCACGACCCTCAGCTATTCGCTCCGGATCGGGTCGCCGACCTGATCGAGGAACTCGGCACGCAGGCGGCTCTCTGATTACTGGACTCGCTGCACGCGCTTGCGGTGGTTCGTGTGATTGCCACCCTCGATGTCGGATCGCTTGGTGCCTTTGATCTCGTCGACCTTGTGGTCGTTGCCGGTGATCGGTTGAGCCTCGACGCGGGTCTCGGTCTCGAAGCTGTGTGACTTGTCGGTGTTGCGGTAGTAGCGGTACAGCGACCAGTAGAGGCCGGCGCCACCGGCGGGCCCGAGGGCGAGCAGTGCCAGCGTGCCCCCACCCTCGGATTCGGCGAGGATCCCGGCGAAGAACTGGGCGAACGTCATGTCGCCGCCAGGAAGGCGATCACGAGGCCTTCGAGCACCGTGCCAGTGGTGAGCGCTGCGGCCAGAAGCCTTGGCTGGGACACCGGTACGCTGCCCATCACCTCGCCGGAGCGTCCGTTCACGGCGATGTAGTGCACCATGCCCTCGCCGTTCTTCTCGTGGTAGTAGGAGTACAGCCAGACGGGCAGACACATCGTCAACCAGCGAGTGCCGTGGACCTGCAACCGCTCGTGTTCCCACCGCACGCCGCGGTCGTATCGCTTCACGCTCGGCACGACCTGCGCTCGAGCAATCGACAGGAGCTGGTGCTCGAGTTCGGGAGTCACGTGTGACACGTCCTGGTCACGCTTCTCGGAGGTGAAGCCGGTGAGGTACGCGGCGTTCCACTGCACCGCGTTCTCGGTGTCGAACGGCAGGATCGTGTTGATGATGTTGTTGGTGTTGACCGACGTGTCCATGTTCGCCCGCTCCGACGACGCCTCGATCGTGAGATCGTCGGTGGCGAAGTCGACGTGCCGGTCGACTCGGTAGACATCGGCGTCGTAGTACGTCTCCTTGTTGTCTCCCGACCCCTTCGTGTAGCGCCGGGTTTCGATCTCGCCAACTCCCGCGACATCAGCGCTCGCGTTGGCGTCGATCACCATGTAGGGCATGTACACGCCGACGACGTTCTCGGGGGTGAACTCCCGCACGAACGTCCGGTCGGCGAACAGCCGGCGTTTGCCGGCGAACTCGGCGATCGTCGCCACCGCCGTGTCATGGGTGATGGTGAACGGCAACACGGCGTCGGGCACCGCCCCGTTGGGAATCTGTTCGTTGACCGTCAGCACATGACGGCACCAGTGACAGCGAGCCCCCATCTGCTCAGTCGTGTTGACGACGACCTCCGCACCGCAACCACCGCACTTGAGTGTGACCAGCGCTGCTGCGTCCGGAGCGATGTCGGCGGCACCGGAACCGACGGTGGTTCCAGTGAGCGCCCCGACGTCACCCGTCGCGACCGACGCGTCGAGCCGAGCCTCCGCCCATTCGTGGCGACAGAACAGGCAGACGAGCATGCCGGCGGAAGGGCGAAGCTGGATCTCGGTCGCCCCGCAGCGGGGGCAGCGGTTGACGCCATCACCGAGACGATCGTTTTGAGTGTCGATCGTTGCTTCGGTCGGGGGAGTGAATGGCGGTGGGAACGCCGGCGGGACGACCGGCTGGGCTCCCTCCGCCGGAGGCGGGAGCGTTGACATGGAGGGAAGTGTCTGAACGCCTAGAGCCCGAGGATCTTGTTCTTGGCGGCGTCGTAGTCGGCCTGTGTGATGAGGCCGGCGTCGAGCATCTCCTTCATCTTGGTGAGCTTGGCCACCGGATCCTCCTCGGCCGCGGCCACAGGCGTGGGCGCTGCCGCTTGAGCGACGGGTGCGGGAGCCGGGGGCGGGGTGCTCTGCGCACCGATGCCGGGAACCGGTTGCTGCAGTGCGCCGAGACCGGTCGCCCCCGCCGCCATTCCCATGCCCATGAGGCCGGGTGCGCCTGCGTTCTCGCCGGCGGCCTCGAAGCCCGCCGCCACCGACGCTTGCAGGTTG
>JAIBBP010000139.1 GCA_019694615.1 Microthrixaceae bacterium
TGTGTTCGAACGGGAGCGGTCTCGGTTCGAGGATGCGGTGCGTTCCCGCGATGCGATCGACGTGGCGTCGCGACGCCATCGTTCTCGCGGGCTTGGCTCGGGCCCTTTCGCGAACGCTGCCGACACCGACCCAACCGATGAGGTGGAGCGGTCGAGGATTCTCCGGAGCGTGTCGTCGTTCGTGCCGCCGGAGCTCCCGCCTCTCTCCGACATCGCAGCGGTCGATGCGGTCGTCTCCGCCGCGATCTCGTCGTTCTGGGGGAACCGCACCCCTGCCGACCGAGCGCAGGTCCTTCGGCGCGTTGGTGAGGAGTTGGAGGAGCGGCGGGCATCGCTGATCGCGGTGATGGCTCACGAGGCGGCGAAGACGGTCAGCGAGGGTGACTTAGAAGTGTCCGAGGCGGTCGACTTCGCGATGTACTACGCCGAGCGTGCTCTGGATCTCGCCTCGGTCTCAGGATCCCGGTTCGAGCCCCTCGGGGTCGTGGTGGTCGTTCCCCCGTGGAACTTCCCCTTGGCGATCCCGCTCGGAGGAGTGCTGGCGGCACTCGTTGCAGGCAACAGTGTGATCCTGAAGCCCGCCCCCGAGACGCCCTCGACGGCGCTCGCTGCCGCCGAAGCCTGTTGGGCAGCGGGGGTACCTGCTGATGCTCTCCAGTACGTGCGTTGCGAGGACGGACCGGTCGGCGAAGCGCTGATCGGTCACCAACGGGTTGGGGCCATCGTGCTCACGGGGTCGACCGAAACCGCGGCACTGTTCCGACGAATCGCCCCGCGGACTCCGCTGTTCGCCGAAACATCGGGCAAGAACGCGATCGTCGTGATGCCCGATGCCGACCTCGATCTCGCGGCGGGCGACATCGTGCGCTCGGCATTCGGCCACACCGGCCAGAAGTGCTCCGCTGCCAGCCTCGCCATCCTGGTCGGGGACGTCGCGGGTTCGCGACGATTTCGGCGACAGCTGGCCGACGCGACCCGCTCGCTGGCCGTCGGATCCGCTCTGGATGCGTCGTCGGTCGTTGGCCCACTGATCGGTCCGCCGAACGACAAGCTGCGTCGGGCACTCACTCGGCTCGATCCGGGTGAGTCGTGGCTGGTCCAGCCGAGGTGTCTCGACGAGTCGCTCAACCTCTGGTTGCCTGGAATCCGTGACGGAGTACGTCCCGGGTCGTGGTTCCACCGAACCGAGTGCTTCGGACCGGTACTCGGGTTGATCGCGGTCGACGACCTCGACGAGGCCATTGACGTCCAGAACGCCACGGCCTTCGGTCTCACCGGCGGCATCCACTCGCTGAACGACGCGCACGTCGCCCGATGGTCCGAGCGCGTGCGCGTCGGCAACGCGTATGTGAACCGGGGGGTCACCGGGGCGATAGTGCAGCGTCAGCCCTTCGGCGGGTGGAAGAGCTCGGTCGTGGGGCCGGGCGCGAAGGCCGGTGGACCGAACTACGTCACCCAGCTCGTGCGATGGCACGACGACGGCGACTACGAGGGGCCGTCCGATGCGGACTGGTGGCGTTCGCACTTCGGTTTGGAGCACGACCCGTCGGCCTTGTTCTGCGAGTCGAACGTCTTCCGCTATCGGCCGATCGTCCCGTTCCCCGTTCGTGTCGCCGACGGTGTCGATGAGAGCAGCGTCGAGCGCGTGCTTGCGGCGATCGCGGCCGTCGGTTCGCGCGCTGATGTGAGCCGCTTCAGCGATGAGTCCACGGCAGTGTTCTGGAAGCGAGTCGCGGTGGAACAACCGCCGCGGGTGCGGCTGCTCGGGGTCGAGGACGTGCCGGCGGACCTCCCAGTCACCGTCTTCGTCGACGATCGGCCGGTGGTCGCGAACGGTCGCATCGAGATGTCCCGCTACCTGCATGAGCAGGCCATCAGCACGACGCTTCACCGCTACGGCAACCTCGTTCACTCCTGAACCGAACCCAGCTCAACGAGGTCGCCGTCCGGAGCCCTGGGGGATTCGTGCGAACACCTCACGAGAGTCCCCCAAGGTTCGGAAGCGACGTTCCGAGAGACTCGATCCTGGGGTTGTATCTTGTCCGCTCATGATATATCGTGAGCTAACAAGATACACCTTTCCAAAGGAGCACAACATGAAACGTCAACTCGATCACTTCATCGACGAACGAGTTGCGCTGGCCATCGAGGCTGGCTGCGGATCGTTCGGCCGCGTCGACGACATGGCGCGATTCGACGGTCCCCGCCGGTCCGGTCGTGGGCCGCGTGGCGACGGGCCTCCATTCGGAGGCCGCGGGTATGGGGGGCCACCCATCGGCGGTCCGCCAATCGGGCGAGGGCGCGGACCGGGCCGCGGTCGGGCGAGGCGTGGTCAGATTCGCACCGTCCTCCTCGCGCTGCTCGAGGACGAGCCGATGCACGGCTACGAGATGATCCGCCGGATCGACGACCGCAGTGGCGGCCGATGGAAGCCCAGTCCCGGGGCCGTCTACCCCACGCTCCAGCAGTTGGCCGACGAGGGTCTCGTGACGTTCGTAGAGGAAGACGGCAAGCGGATCTTCTCGCTCACCGTCGAAGGCCGTGCGGCTGTCGCCGACGTTGGCGCGAACGACCGCGAGCCCTGGACGGCCGAGTTCGGAAACCATCCTGCGTGGGAACTCAAACCGCTGATGAAACAGGTTGGCCTGGCGGCCGCGGCAGTGATGAGTGGCACGCCCGACCAGGTCGAACGCGCTCGGGACATCCTGAACGAGACCCGGCGAAAGCTCTACGCGATCCTCGCCGAGGACCCTATCTCGCCGTCGCTGTCGGACGCTACGAACGATGAGGAGTGACGGCACCTGACAGCACGGGATTCGTGGCAGTAGGCTCTCCTCGCAACGAAAACAGGAGCTGATAGCTGTGATGAACCACTGGATCGGTGGAGCATCCACCCCAGGTACGTCCGACCGTACGAGTCCCGTCTTCAACCCGGCGACGGGTCAGGTGACCGACCAGCTGCCGCTCGCAAGCGCCGCCGACCTCGACGGAGCAGTCAAGGTCGCCGCCGACACGTTCGCCTCGTGGCGGCAGACGTCGCTCGGCCGGCGAGCCGAGATCTTGTTCCGCGCTCGCGCGATCTTCGACGAGCGTCGCGAGGAGCTGGCGAAGATCATCAGCTCCGAGCACGGCAAGGTTCCCTCCGACGCGCTCGGCGAGATCGCCCGGGGCATCGAGAACGTCGAGTTCGCCTGCGGTATCCCGAACCTTCTGAAGGGCGGGTTCAGCGAGCAGGTCGCCGGCGGTGTCGATGTGTTCTCGATCCGCCAGCCGCTGGGTGTCGTCGCCGGAATCACCCCATTCAACTTCCCCGCGATGGTGCCCATGTGGATGTTTGCCAACGCCATCGCGTGCGGCAACACGTTCATCCTCAAGCCGTCTGAGAAGGACCCGTCCGCGGCGATGTTCATCGCAGAGGTGCTCGCCGAGGCGGGACTTCCGCCCGGAGTGTTCAACGTGGTCCACGGCGACAAGGAAGCCGTCGACGCGATCCTCGCCCACCCCGACATCGCGGCGGTCAGCTTCGTGGGCTCGACCCCGATCGCTCGGTACATCTACGAGACGGGAACAGCGAACGGCAAGCGGGTGCAAGCCCTCGGCGGCGCCAAGAACCACATGATCGTCTTGCCCGACGCCGACATCGACGGCGCCGCCGACGCAGCGATCAGCGCGGCGTACGGGTCGGCGGGGGAGCGATGTATGGCGATCTCGGTCGTCGTTGCGGTCGGCGGCGTCGGAGACTTGCTGGTCGACGCGATCGAAGCGCGCCTCGACAAGGTGAAGATCGGTCCAGGTACCGACCCCGACGCCGAGATGGGTCCGCTCGTCACGTGCGAGCACCGGGACAAGGTGGCGTCCTATCTCGACATCGCTGCCGACGAAGGCGCCACCGTTGTCCGCGACGGCCGCGATCATCCCTTCGAGGGTGACGGGTTCTTCCTGGGCGTATCGCTCGTCGACCACGTGAAGCCGTGGAGCCGGATGCACACCGAGGAGATCTTCGGTCCGGTGCTGTCGGTGATCCGCGTCGACACCTACGACGAAGCCGTACAGCTCATCAACGACCACGAGTTCGGCAACGGATGCGCGATCTACACCCGTGACGGCGGAGCGGCGCGTCGGTTCACCTTCGACGTGCAGTGCGGCATGGTCGGGATCAACGTCCCGATCCCCGTGCCGGTCAGTTACTACAGCTTCGGCGGGTGGAAGGCCTCGCTCTTCGGCGACAGCCACATGTACGGCCCCGACGGCATCCACTTCTACACCCGGACCAAGGTCGTGACGGAACGCTGGCCCGACCCGGCGACCAGCCAGATCAACCTCGGATTTCCGGTGAATCGCTGACGCAGGCCACCCAGCCAGCCAGCCAGCCCGGTTTTCGTTCGAGAACCTTTCACCTGCCGGAAGGTTCTCGAACGAGAATCGATGGCCCGACTGAGAGAGACTCAAGACATGTCCGGCACACTCGACAACTTCGATCACCACAACAAGAGCTCGGCGCACGTCCACGATCGCGCCCACGTCTTTCACTCGTGGTCGGCTCAGGCGCTGATCAACCCGCTGCCCATCGCCGGTGCCGAGGGCAGCTGGTTCTGGGACTATGACGACAATCGCTATCTCGACTTCAGTAGCCAGCTGATGAACGTGAACCTCGGCCATCAGCACCCGAAGCTGATCGCTGCCATCCAGGAAGCGGCGGGCCGTCTCTGCACGATCGCCCCCTTTCACGCCAACGCCGACCGTTCCGAGGCCGCCCGCCTCATCATCGAGGTCGCGCCCGAGAGTATGGAGAAGGTGTTCTTCACCAACGGCGGCGCCGAGGCCAACGAGAACGCCATCCGCATGGCCCGCCTGCACACTGGTCGCCACAAGGTGTTCGCCGCGCATCGCAGCTACCACGGCGCCACCCACGGGTCGATCGCAATGACCGGCGACCCCCGTCGGTGGCCGTCGGAACCGTCGATACCGGGAATTGTCCGCTACTTCGGCCCGTACCCCTACCGCAGCTCGTTCCACGCGGAGACCGCCGAGCAGGAGTGCGAGCGGGCGCTCGCGCACCTCGAGGAACTGCTCATGTTCGAGGGGCCCCAGAACGTCGCGGCGATCATCCTGGAGTCGGTGGTCGGCACCAACGGCATCCTCGTTCCGCCCGACGGCTACCTCGCTGGCGTCCGCTCGCTGTGCGACCGATACGGAATCGTGATGATCGCCGATGAGGTCATGGCGGGCTTCGGGCGCTGCGGCGAGTGGTTCGCGATTCAGCACTGGGATGTCGCTCCCGATCTCATCTGTTTCGCGAAGGGTGTGAACTCGGGCTACGTGCCACTCGGTGGGGTGGTCATCAGCGAGCAGATCGCCGCGACCTTCGAGGAGCGGGTCTACCCCGGCGGCCTCACCTATTCGGGCCATCCGCTCGCGTGCGCGTCGGCGGTGGCGTCCATCAACGTCTTCAAGGAGGAGGGTGTCCTCGACGCGGCGCGGAGCCTCGGAACGGACCTGATCGGCCCCGAGCTCGCGGCGATGTACGAGCGGCATCCGTCGATCGGCGAGGTCCGCGGCCTCGGTGCCTTCTGGGCGGTCGAGCTGGTGCGCAACCGTGAGACGCGGGAGATGCTCGTGCCGTACAACGCGTCCGGTGCAGACGCCAAGCCGATGGCCGACATCGTCGCTGCGTGCCGAGAGCAGGGCGTGTGGGTGTTCACCCATTTCAACCGCGTTCACATCGTGCCGCCGTGCAACGCATCGGCTGAGGACGTGCGGATCGGCCTCGGCGCGATCGACAAGGCCCTCGAACTCGCCGACGCTCTCGTTTCCTGAGCCGTCGGGGTTTGCACTGCGAGGAGACAGATCTGTACGGGTTCGCAGTACGAAACTCGGCTGTGGAGGCGGGTGAGGGTGCTCCCGGGCCGACAGAACCGGTACGTTGTTCGCATCCGCCGCCGAGAGGACGAGGTACATGAGCAACGACACCCTGACCGCCGACGCAACCGAGTCCGATCTTGCGACTGCTGTCACCGAGGTGGCAGTTGAGGAATCGCTGGTCGACGACGAACTGCTCGTCGAGGAGATCTCGATCGACGGGATGTGCGGCGTCTACTGACGCCGGTCGACGCAGCGGGCACGCCGGTGGTCCTCGATCAGCCGTACGAGCTGCACCCCCAGGTGTCGATTCGTCCTGAGCCGTTCGGTGCCTTGGCGTACCACTTCGGTAACCGCCGGTTGAGCTTCCTGCGGAGCCACGACATGGTCGACGTCGTGCGCTCCCTCGCCGATCATCCGTCGGTGTCCGCAGCGCTCAACGCTGCCGGAGTCGCCACAAGTCGGTGGCCGTCGTTCACCAAGGCTCTCGAAACCCTCGAATCCTCGGAGATGATCCGTGCGCGTGCGTAGCTCTATTCCTGTGATCGCCGCGCAGCCGCCGGCCCCGCGGCGGTCGACGCTCACCGACGACATGAAGCGGGGCCTCGACGCCCCCATCTGTCTGACGTGGGAGCTGACCTACGCCTGCAACCTGGCCTGCACTCACTGCCTGAGTTCGTCAGGTCGGCGCGACCCTCGCGAGCTGAGCACCGAGGAGTGCTTCGCCGTCATCGACGAGCTCGAACGCCTCCAGGTCTTCTACGTGAACATCGGCGGGGGCGAGCCGATGATCCGCAAGGACTTCTTCGAGATCCTCGACTATGCCAACGCCCACCACGTCGGCGTGAAGTTCTCGACGAACGGTTCGTACATCAATGCCGAGAGCGCCCGCCGACTGGCATCGATGGACTACCTCGACATCCAGATCTCCATCGACGGCGCCGATGCCGACGTCAACGACGCCGTGCGCGGAACCGGGTCGTTCGCCGCCGCTCGCCAGGCGATGGAACACCTCCGGGCCGCCGAGTTCGGCCCGTTCAAGATCAGCATCGTCGTCACCCGTCACAACGTCGACCAGCTCGACGAGTTCAAGGCGATCGCCGACTCCTACGGCGCACAACTCCGGGTGACGCGCCTTCGCCCGTCGGGCCGTGGTGCGGAGTCCTGGGACGACCTGCACCCCACCAACGACCAGCAGCGGCAGCTCTACTACTGGTTGAAGGACCGGCCCGACGTCCTCACCGGCGACTCGTTCTTCCACCTGTCGGCGTTCGGCGAGGCGCTTCCGGGCCTCAACCTGTGCGGTGCCGGACGTGTCGTCTGCCTCATCGATCCCGTGGGCGACGTGTACGCCTGCCCGTTCGTCATCCACGACGAGTTCCTCGCCGGCAACGTTCGCGACGCCGGTGGGTTCACGTCGGTGTGGCGAGAGTCGGACCTGTTCACATCGCTGCGAGAGCCCACGTCGCCGGGAGCGTGTGGTTCGTGCGGCAGCTACGACGCGTGCCAGGGGGGCTGCATGGCCTCCAAGTTCTTCGTCGGCCTGGAGTTGGACGACCCCGATCCCGAGTGCGTCAAGGGCCACGCCGAGCCGCTGCTCGCGGCGCTGACACCCGGCACAGCGCCGGTGTCGTCGGTCGACCACTCGCGTCGCCGGGCCGACGACTCGGTGGCGGTCGCGTTGTCGGCGAAGCCCGTCTCGTTCCAGTGAGCCTCGTCGATCCGTTCCAGCTGGGCCCGCTCCGAGCGCCGAGTCGTGTGGTGTTCGGGCCCCACGAGACCAACCTCGCCTGGGGTCGGGCCATCGGCGAACGCCACGTCGCCTACTACGAGCGTCGCGCTGCGGGAGGCACCGGCGTGATCGTGGTCGAGGAGGCCGCGGTCCTCGCAAACGACTGGGCCTATGAGCGCAGCCCCCTCGCTACCGAGGCGGGGCCTGGTTGGTCGGCGGTCGCCGCGGCGTGTCATCGGCACGGCACGCTCGTGATCGCCGCGCTTGGCCACAGCGGTGGCCAGGGGTCGTCGGCCTACTCACAGCAGCCGATGTGGGCGCCGTCGCGGGTGCCGGAGGTCAACACCCGCGAGGTCCCGAAGTCGATGGAGCCCGCCGACATCGAGGAGTTGGTCGCCGCGTTCGTCGACTCGGCCCGGCTCGCCGTCGAGTCGGGTTGCGACGGCGTCGAGATCAACGTCGGCCAGTTCTCACTGTTGCGCCAGTTCCTGTCGGGTCTCACCAACCAGCGGGGCGACGAGTGGGCCGACCGACCGGCGCTCGCCAGACGAGTCCTCACTGAAGTGCGCGCTGCCGTCGGCCCCGAGCACGTTGTCGGGTTGCGCTTGAGCTGCGACGAGCTGGCGCCGTGGGCCGGCATCGTTCCCGAGGCCGGCGCCGAGCTCGCTGCCGAGTTGGCCGCACACGTCGATTACGTCACCGTGGTTCGCGGAGCGATCTTCTCCACCGCCGCGACCCGGCCCGACGGCCACGTCGACCCGGGTTTCAACCTCGACCTCGCCGGCCAGGTTCGTTCCGCAGTGCGTGAAGCGCACGGTGATCGGGTCGCCGTGATCGCGCAGGGGTCGATCGTCGACGTCGGTCAGGCGGAGTGGGCGCTCGACGACGGTCGGTGCGACGGCGTCGAGATGACTCGCGCCCAGATCGCCGATGCCGAACTGGTCGCCAAACTCCGGGCCGGCACGCCCGAGCGCATCAGGCCGTGCATTCTCTGCAACCAGACCTGCATGGTGCGTGACGCCCGAAATCCCATCGTCACGTGTGTGGTCGATCCGAGGACGGGTCACGAACTCGATGACACCGACCTCGCTGCGATCCGTGTCGCCACGCCCGTCACCGTCGTAGGTGGCGGGGTCGCCGGCCTCGAAGCAGCCCGGGTCGCGGCGGAGGCCGGTTCCGACGTGACGCTGATCGATGCCGCATCACAACCGGGTGGGATGCTGCGCACGGCGGCGGCCGGAGCCGGTCGTCATCGCCTCGCAGTGTTCGTGGACTGGTTGGATGCCGAGTGTCGCCGCCTCGGTGTCCGGATCGAGTCGGGTCGAACCGTGTCCTCCGCCGATCTCGCCGGAGCCCCCGCTGTCGTCGTCGCCACCGGGTCTGTCGTTGCTCCGCTATCGGTGCCATCGACGAGAGCCGCCGTCGTGATGACCGCTCCGGAGGTGCTCGACGGCGCCAAGCTGCCCGCCGGCCCGGTCCTGGTTTGGGATCCGATAGGCGGCCCGATCGCCGTCTCGGTTGCCGAGCGGCTGGCCGCCGAGGCCCGAGCCGTCACGTTCGTGACCCCCGACAACATCGTCGGCAACGAACTCAGCCGCTCCGGAGACCTGGCCCCGGCCAACGCCCGCTTGCAGCAGGCGGGCGTCGTGCTCGAACGGCGCACCATCCTCCGCTCGGTCAAGAAGGGTGTGGCCGAGGTGGAGGACCGGTTCAGCGGTGAGCGGCGGAACCTGAAGGCGGCGGTCGTTGTCGACTGCGGGCACCGTCTGCCAGCGGAGGACCTGTATGCCGAGCTCGCGGCGAGCGGCACACTCGTTGTCCGCGCCGGTGACTCCGTGGCGCCGCGGACCGTACTGGAAGCGGTGCGCGAGGGCCGACTCTCGGTCGCTGCACTCGCCGGCGCGGCGCGCGCGAGTGACGGCGTGCCCATGCCGGTCGCATCGCACTGATGCCGGGCTCGATCGTCAGGAACTTCTGGTCCTACGTCTCGGTCGTAGTGATCGGACTGTCGGTGCTCGGCGGGTTCGTGCTCACCGACGATGCCTGGCCGTTCGCACCACTGCGGATGTTCTCGGTTGGAAACAACCCAAACGGCGTGGTGCGCGCGATGCGTCTCCAGGGTGACACCGCCGACGGACCGGTCACGCTGTACGCCGATGCGTTCGGGCTGCGGCGGGCCGAGTTGGAGGAACAGACTCCCTGGAACCGTTGGGTGACCGACGAACGCGTCGCCGACCTCGCCGCGGCATACAACAAGCGCCACCCGTCGCGCCCGCCGCTCATCCACCTGCAGGTCGTGGTCACCACCACCCAGATGCGCAACGGTGAACGCGCCGGTGACCCCGTGCCGTCGGTGATCGGTGACTGGGCGGCGCCGAGCTACGAAGGCCCGCGGGCCGAACGGAATCTCCCGCTCGCCCCGGAATGGGAAGGACTGGGCCGGTGAGCTCCGCCATGCCCACGCCGACGCGATTCGCAGCGTGGTGGGAGGCCTACTGGTACGAGCCGATCGATCGCACCCGCCTGCGGTACTTCGCCCGCATCATCTACGCCACGGTGCTGGTCACGGTGTGGTTCATCGACGACTGGGCACCGGGTCACGCCACCGCGCCGCGGCTGTTCTGGCAACCCGTCGGCATCGCCCGGCTGCTGTCGATCCCACCCCCGACGACGACGACGATGACGATGCTGCGAGTCGTCCTCACCGTCGGTCCGGTCGTGGCGATCGCGTTGGCCCGTCCCGTCGACTCGGCGCTCGCTCGACGGTGTGCCCGCGCGGCGAACGCGGTGGTGTTCGCGGCGTTCGGCCTCTGGGTGATCTGGGCGTTCTCATGGTCGAAAGTCGACCACGACAAGTTGACGATCATGGTCGCGTTGGCGGCGCTGGTGGTCGTACCCGGCGTCGGAACGGGTGTCGACCGCGGCGTCGGTTGGGCACTGCGGACCGTCCAGGTGGTGTTCGTGCTGGCGTACCCCCTCTCCGCGATATCCAAGATCGACAAGTCGGGGTGGCTGTGGGCTAACCAGGCAACGTTCGCTCGGGCGATCATCCGGCGTGGCACCGAACTCGGCAGTCACCTGGCCGAGCAGGGGGAGCTACTGCGCGTCAGCCAGTGGGGCTTCATCATCTTTGAAGTCGTGTCGATCCTCGCGCTCAGCCGCAACCGTCGGATCCGGGCGGTGGTGCTGCCGGGGTTCTTCCTCCTCCACTTCTTCACCTGGCTTGCGATCGGCATCCACTTCCTGCCCCACACCGTGTGTCTCGCTGCGTTCCTCCCGCTGGAACGAATCAGGGTGTCGTCATGGGGGAAACCAGCTGAGGTCGCCGTTGCCGAGGCCGCGACGTAGCCTGACCGCCGATGTCCGAACGCCTCCTGTGGTCGCCGCTCCGGTTGGGTCCGGTGACCGTCCAGAACCGCATCGTCTTCTCGGCGCACCTCACCAACTACGCGACGCAAGACGGCCGACCGTCAGCGCAGCACGCTGCCTACTACGAGGAACGCGCCGCCGGCGGGGCGGGTCTCATCATCACCGAGGAGCATTCGACCCACCCGACCGACTGGCCATACGAGAAGCTGATTCACGGTTTCAACCCGGCGGTCATCGACGGCTATCGCCGCATCACCGACGCTGTGCATCGCCACGGGACGCCGATCTTCGCCCAGATCAACCACAACGGTGGTCAGGCGTCGTCGATGTTCAGCCGGCTACCCGTATGGGCGCCGTCAGCGGTGCCCGATCCGCTCTTCCGCGAGGTACCGAAGGCGGTCAGCGTTGCTGAGATCGCGGAGATCGTCGAGAGCTACGCGCTCGTCGCCCGGCACTGTCGCGAGGGTGGCTTCGACGGGATCGAGTTGCAGTGCTCGCACAGCTCAATCGTGCGCGGCTTCCTCTCGCCGGCGACCAACAAACGCACCGATGTCTACGGGGGCTCGCTCGACAACCGGGCGCGGATCCTCGTGGAGATCGTCGAGGCGGTGCGCGACGCCATCGGCCCGGGCCTCGCACTCGGCGTGCGCATCTGCGGCGACGAACTGATCGAGGGCGGCACCACCATTGACGACGCGCTCGGCATCGCCCGCATCGTCGAGGCGACCGGTCGAGTCGATTACATCAACACGTCGATCGGTGTGGCGACGGCGTCTCTCTTCATGATCGAGGCGTCGATGCACATCCCACCGAACTACGCGATGTTCATCCCCTCCGCGATCCGCAAGGTCGTCGACCTGCCGGTGGTGGGCGTGGGTCGGTTCAAGGATCCGCTCCAGGCCGAGCGTGCATTGCAAGAGGGCCACTGCGATCTGGTGGGTGTGGTTCGTGGGCAGATCGCCGACGCCGACTTCGCCCGGAAGGCCCGCGCCGGGCACACCGACGACACCCGCCTATGCCTGTCGTGCAACCAGGAGTGCGTCGGGCGCATGGGTCTCAATCGGTGGCTCGGATGCATCGAGAACCCGCGTACCGGCCGTGAGGCCGAACACGTCGGCGAGGTTCGTCCCTCCAAGCGTCCGCAGTCGGTGCTGGTCGTGGGCGCTGGTCCCGCGGGGATGCAGGCTGCCATCGCGGCCGCGCGCAACGGGCACCACGTGACCGTGCTGGAACGTCACAGCGAAGCCGGCGGTCAGGTGCGACTCGCGGCGACGGTTCCGAACCGCGCTGAATTCGGTGACCTGGTTCGCAACCAGGTGAGCGAATGCCGCCGACTCGGCGTCGCCGTCGAGTACGGCGTCGAGGCCGACGGTGCCGAGATCTCCCGTCGACGTGCAGACCGTGTAGTGATCGCGACCGGAGCCCGTGCAGCGAGGCCCTGGTGGGCACCGGGCGACGCCGAGTGGATCGTGGATGTCCGCGATGTGTTGGAGGGTCGAGCTCGTCCGGAGGGGTCGGTCGTCGTACTTGACGAGCTCGGGTTCCATCACGCCACCTCGGTCGCCGAGCTGCTTGCCGACCGCGGCTGCTCGGTCGAAGTGATCACGCCGGGCATGGTCGTCGGCCAAGACCTCGGCATCACGCTCGACATGGAGAACTGGTGGATTCGCGCTGGTGCAAAAGGCATCGTGCAGTCGACCGAGTTGGTGCCGATGGGCGTCGGTCAGTCAGAGGACGGCGCTCACACGATCGACTTCCAGCACCACCCCACGGGGCAGATGCAGCAGCGCACCGCCGACTGGATGGTGCTGGCTGTCCCCGCCGACCCGGTCGAGGAGCTCTACCTGGAGCTGCGCGATGCGGGCGTCGCTGTCGATCGGGTGGGGGATTGCGTCGCTCCACGACGTGCGCATGCAGCGGTCGTCGAGGGCGAACGCGCCGGCGCCGCGATCTAACGCCACCCCTCCCAACCCGTTCTGTTGTACAAAGCGCGCGCGCGGGCGCGCGCTTTGTACAACAGAACGGGTTCGGGGGGGGGTGCTAGACGCGGCTAGACGGCGAGTGCTGAAAGTTGGCCGAGGCGCACATCGAGACGTCGCGCCGCCGTGTCGTAGGCGATCGGGTAGAGGCGCTTCGCCAACTCGACGTCCATCATGCCTCGCGGGTTCCGGCCAACTGCTGCCGCGAACGCCCGGCCGGGACGCAGCACGATCGTCGTGCCATGGTGGCGATCGCGCCACCGGCCGAGCGCACGACGAGTTGTGCGCTCGAACGCCCTGCCGACCGGGCCGAACAGGGGGCCGGCGATCGGCAGGCTGGCGATGAGGACGTCGGCGTTCGCCGCGGTGTCCGCGGACGCCATCGATCTCACACCGCCGTCGACGTAGTGCGTGCCGGCGATCTGGTGGGGAGCGAACACACCGGGCACCGCCGAGGATGCGGCGATGAGATCGGCGAGGTCATGTCGACGAGCGTCGAGCAGGTGGCGACGCATCGTGGGAAGTGCGGTGACCGAGATCCGAACGTCGTCAGCGCGGGTGTTCCCGAAGATCTCGTGCGCCAAGCCGAACAGCAGGCCGGGTCGACGGTCCGGGACGTTGAGCTCTCCGAACCGGGCGAACTCGTCGAACCCGATACCGAGGCGGGCCGCCCCACAGGCCCATGAACCGGCGCTGGTTCCGATCGACGGGGCGTCCTGGACAGGCAAACCGGCACTGCGAAGTGCGTCGATGACACCGACGTGCCACGCGATACCGACAGCGCCTCCACCCCCGTAGACCATCGAAAGCCCTGGACGAGACGCCGGTTGCTCGCACGCCGGCGCGAGGTTTCGACGGTCGAGCACGATCTCGTCGCCGAGAGCACGTCCCTGGTCGAGCACGGGGGTCATCGTGACCGATCGCAACCCGTTTGCCCAGTGAATCCTGACCGCTGGTTCGCGAAATGAGATGATCGGCCCATGCGAACGTCACCTGAGCGCTTCTTCGGCGACCTGATGGCGTCACTGTCAGTTCACGCCGACCCGGTTCGTGCCGCGAGCGAACAGGCCTACCTGAAGTCGCAGCGGGAGTTCCTGGGGGTGTCGGTCCCGGTCTCCAGAAAGGTGGTTCGCGAGGAGATCGGCCGCCACGACGTGGTCGCGCACGACGACGTTCTCGCTGTCGCGGAATGCTGCTGGGAACACCCGTCGTTCGACGCTCGCCGCGCCGCGTCCGAGATCCTCGCCCTGCGCGCCAGCGTGCTCGTTCCGGCCGACCTGACCGTGCTGGAGGCGATGCTCCGCGACGCCGAGACTTGGGCCATCGTGGATGTCATCGCCGCCAAATCGGTCGGCTCGATCGTGCGTCGTCACGCCGAAGATGCCGGACGCGTGCTCGACCGGTGGGCGGCCGACCCCGATTCGTTCTGGATCCGCCGCAGCGCGCTGCTTGCCCTGCTCGACGACCTACGTGCCGGCGCCGGGGACTGGGAGCGGTTCGGTCGCTACGCCGACTCGATGCTCCACGAGAAGGAGTTCTTCATCCGCAAAGCGATCGGTTGGGTCCTTCGGGATACGTCGAAAAAGCGGCCGGACATGGTGTGGGCGTGGGTCGAACCTCGCCGAGACGACATGTCCGGTGTCACAAGACGAGAGGCGCTCAAGTACCTCGGCGGTCGGGGAACAGGTCTTCGATGAGCTTTCGCTGACGGTCGCCAAGCGTGCCGCCGAGAACCGTGTCGTACACCGCAAACACGTTGCTGGCGGTCGTAACGTCCAGCATGGCGGCGAGCAGGCGAATGTCGTCGATGTCCCCGGGGCGCGCAGCGGCGGTCTTCATTGCGAGGAGATGTCGCGCGGACGCGGCTGCGACGCGCAGCCCCCCGCCGTCGTACACGACCAGCTCGTTCCTGTCAGGGTTGGTGCTGATGTAGCTCGTCGCCTGTTCGTTCAACCAGGTGGAGGGGAGCCCGCGCTCGCGAGCGATCTGCTTCACTTCCTCGACGACAGCACCGTGACCGGAGCGGATCATTGCATCGATATCGCGTGTGGTTCGCCGAGCGTCGTACGCCAACGTGATCGCTGCCCCGCCGACTACGTACACATCGGCCTTCACGCCTCGCGCTTCCAGTCGTTGCGACAGGATGTCGAACAACGACACGATCTCCGCGCGGCTCCACAATGGCATGGCTACACACGCTCCAAGTCGAGCTTGCTGAGCATCACCCCTCGGCGGTTAAGGGCTGTTGGAGAGTCTCGGATCGCGGAGGGGCGAACCGACGGAGTGTCGTACGGCCACCAGAAGTTGTCGAGGAAGCACCGTTCGTCGTGTACCCAGCTTGGGCATCGCAACTTGCGAATCCAGCACACGTTCTCGACGAGACCTGCGAGGAGTGCGTTCCAGCGGCGGTCCGGTTGAAGCGGTGGTACTGGCTGGAACAGCCGCTCGAGGGTTTCGGCATCAACTTCCGCCAACTCGTCGTGCCAACCGATCGCGGCGCGCACCTTGTTCTCCTCGGATTCAGCAGAGGTGAGGAAGCGAGCGAGGGAGGACGGGTCGGCTTCCGACTCGGTGATCACTCCGTCGAGCGTACCGCCGACTCTCGATCGGGACAGCGGTCGTCTGCCATGGACCAGCACCGTCGGTGCTGTGGCATCATCGCCGTCGATGACAACCTCGCTTCAGCCCGGAATCACCGCGCTCGGTACGCGGTCTCACTACTACCTCGAGTTCGATCTGATCGATCCCGCCGAGGCCCACACGCTCGTGGGAATCGCCGGCGCCGGCTTGGCCGACGCCAGAACCACCGTTGGCGGCGTAAATGTCGTCGTCGGGTTTCGTCGCGACGTGTGGGAACAAGCGACGACGGCACCCGTCGATCTCGCCGATTTCGAGGAGTTGACCGGCCCAGACGGCTTCGCGATGCCGGCCACGCAGCACGATGCGTGGGTGTGGATCGCGGGCACGGGTGCCGACGTCGTCTTCGACGCCGCCAGGTCCGTCGTCGCCACACTCGGCTCGGTTGCGACCGTTGCGACCCAGCACGCCGGCTTCGCCTACCGCGACAGCCGCGACCTGTCGGGCTTCGAGGACGGCACCGAGAACCCGCCACTCAGCGAGGTCACGGAGACGATCTCGATACCCGCCGGTGAACCGGGCGCGGGAGGCAGTGTGGTGCTCGTGCAACGGTGGGTTCACGATCTGGGAGCGCTCGAACGCCTCGATCTAGCGGCCCAGGAGGACATCATCGGCCGCACAAAGGCGACCAGCGAGGAGCTCGACGACGACGTGCGACCGGAGACCTCGCACATCTCCCGTGTCGTCATCGAGGAGGACGGTGAGGAGCTCGAGATCTTTCGCCGGAGCGTTCCGTATGGGCACGTCACGGAGCATGGCCTGATGTTCGTCGCCTTCTCGATCGACCAGCGTCGATTGGATCTGATGCTGCGGAGGATGGTCGGCCTCGACGGGCCCCGCGACGCGATCACCACGTGGTCCACCCCGGTCAGCGGTGCGTACTACTTCGTCCCACCTTCGGAGGCGATGGGAGCCTGATCACCCTCGGGTATCCTGCGCCCATGTCCGCCCATCCCATTGCAGTCGTGCCGGTGCGAGCCGGGGTGCTGCCCGCCGGGTCGGCGGAGGTGGTGGCCGAGGCGCTCTCCTTGGGCGACGCGACTGTGCTGCTGATCGGCTCCCAACTCGGCAGTGCCGCCGCTGAGCTTGCCGGGGTCGCTTCCGGCGTTCAGTTGGCGGAGGTGGGTGACTTCGCCCCGGCGAGATGGGCGGCGGCGCTGACCAACGTTGTCGCGGACGCGTCGGTTGTGCTGCTGCCGGCTTCACCCGACGGCCGTGACCTCGCTGCCCGTTTGGCCGCAGCGGTCGGTCGCCCGCTGGTTGCCAACGCAATGGAGATTTCGGAGGATCACGCCATCGTGGTGTCGCACGGTGGTCGGGTACAGCACGAGGTGCGCCCTTCGGGACCCTTCGTGGCGACGTTGCAGCCCGGTGGTCGTGGCGTCGAGCGCGGCCCGGCCGAAGTGGTCGGGGCGGCGAATGTGCATCTCCCGATAGACGATGGGATTGCGGATCCGGAGGTGGCGGAAGTCGAGCCGCCCGATGCTACGACGATGGATCTGGCTGAATCACCCCGCATCGTCGGCGGTGGTGCGGGCCTGATGGTTGGCGCCGGCGCGGACGATCCGGTCGATCGTCGTTTCACGCAACTCACCGCGATCGGAGAGGCGATCGGCGCCTCGATGGGAGCGACCCGCGTCGTCACCGATGCGGGGTGGGTCTCCCACGACCGCCAGATCGGGACAACCGGCGTTGTCGTCGATCCTGACCTGTACCTGGCGTTCGGGATCAGCGGGGCGGTGCAGCACACGGCCGGGCTCGGCCATCCCGAACACATCATCTCGGTCAACACCGATCCCCACTGCCCGATGATGGCGATGGCCGACCTCGCCGTCGTCGCCGATGCCAACGCCACGCTCGACGAGTTGGCCAAGCTGCTGGGGGTGACGTCCCTTGCGTGATTTCGATTGCATCGTCGTCGGAGCCGGGCCGGCCGGTGCCACCGCGGCAATCGCTCTGGCCCGCGCCGGAAAGTCCGTCGCGCTGTTGGAGCGAGGGCCGTTCCCCGGCTCGAAGAACATGTACGGCGGGGTGATCTACGGCCGCGTCCTCGATGGCATCATCCCGAAGTGGTGGGAGGAGGCCCCGATCCAGCGCTGGGTTACCCGTCGGGCGACGATGATGATGACGGGCACGCAGGCCCTCACCATCGACTACCGCACGACTTCGTGGGGGGAGGCCCCCTACAACGGCGCAACCGCGTACCGGCCCGACTTCGACAGCTGGCTCGCCGGGCACGCGGTCGATGCGGGGGCCGAGCTGATCTGTTCGACCACGGCAACCGGCCTGCTGCGCGAGGGTGCCCGGGTGGTCGGCGTTCGCACCGATCGGCCCGATGGCGAGCTGACCGCTGAGGTGGTCATCGCGTGTGACGGCGTGAACTCGTTCCTCGCGAAGGAAGCCGGTCTCTACACCCACACGGAGCCGGAGCACTTCACCGTCGGTGTCAAGGAAACCATCGCACTCGACAAGCACACGATCGACCAGCGATTCGGGCTCCGCGATCTCGAAGGCGCCGACTACGAGATGCTCGGCTGCACCAACGGCATCCCCGGCGGCGGCTTCCTCTACACCAACCTCGACACCGTTTCGGTGGGAGTGGTTCTGCAGCTCCCCGGGCTGGGCAAACAGGACAAGCGGCCCGAGGAGATCATCGCCGGCGTGAAGGCTCACCCCGCAGTGGCCCCGCTGATCGAAGGTGGCGAGGTCAAGGAGTACAGCGCTCACCTCATCCCCGAGGGCGGTTTTCACATGATGCCGGAGCTGAGCTGTGACGGCATGCTCGTCGCCGGTGATGCGGCAGCGATGTGTCTCGCCGCCGGAATCTGGCTGGAGGGTGTGAACTTCGCGATCGGGTCGGGGCTCGCTGCGGGTCAGGCTGCGGTCGAGGCACTACGACGCGGCGATACCTCCAACGACGGGCTGGCGAGCTATCGGCATCGGTTGGAGACCAACTTCGTTCTTCAGGATCACCGCAAGCTGCAAGGTGTTCCCGACCTCATCATGAGCGACCGGGTGCAGGGCCTCTACCCGCAAATCGCATGCAACGTGGCCGAACGGGTCTTCACCGTCGAGAACCCTCGCCCAAAGCCGGGGTTCAACGCGATCGTGAAGTCCGAGCTGAAGTCGGCGGGCGTCAAGCTGCGGGACCTCGCCAAAGACGGTCTCGCCGGATTGAAGGGGTACGGATGAGCGGCGGTCGGCGAGACGAGAGCTACCTCGACATCAGCTTCGAGCGACGTATGGACCTCGTGGAGTTCCGGGTCCACGAGAAGGCGCACATCACCGTCGATGGCGATACCTGCCGCGGCTGCACCACCCGAGCTTGTGTGACGGCGTGCCCAGCGAATCTCTTCGTTCCGGTGTCCGACGGAGGCATCCTGTTCAACTACGAGCAGTGCTTCGAGTGCGGCACGTGCTACATGCTGTGCAACACCGAGGGCGCGATCACCTGGACGTACCCCGAAGGCGGCCACGGTGTCGTCTTCCGGGCTTCGTGACACTCCGCCGATGATTGCCGTCTGTGCGAAATGGGTGGACCTCCACCCCGAGATCGATCCGCTCACGGGGTCGGTGACGACCGACGACCGACGTCGGGGGTTCTCCGCCGCCGACCGAGCCGCGCTCGAGGTCGGACTGCGGCTCGCCGAGGAACGGTCGACGACCGTGACGCTGCTGAGCTCCGCTTCGTCCGGAGCCGACGCGGCGCTTCGTGAGCTTGCGGCCTGCGGCGCGTCGAGGATCGTGCGGATCGACACAGACGCCGACACCACGTCGGCGAATGTCGGACGAGAGCTCGCCGACGCGGTTCTCGGAGCGTGTGTTGGGGCCGAGCTGGTGCTGACAGGCGATCACAGCCTCGACCGCGGAAGCGGTTCAGTCCCGGCGTTCCTCGCGCACCACCTGGGCTGGTCCCAGGCGCTCGGGCTCATCGAGGTGGGCTCGGGTCATCCGCTCGACGTCGTGCGTCGCCTCGACGGCGGCCGCCGCGAACACCTACGGGTCGAGGGCCCGGCCGTCCTGTCGGTCGAGGGCTCGGTCGCTCGTCTCCGCCGGGCCTCTATGCCCCAGGTGCTCGCCGCGCGACGAATCGAAATCGACGTTCGGCACGGCGACGCGGTGACTCCGGATCTTCACGTGGGGCCGACCAGTCCGGTGCGCCCACGGGCCAGGGCGTTGCCGGCGCCCCATGGCGATCGGGCGCTCTCGCGGATCGTCGAGCTCACCGGTGCGCTCGTCGAACGCACACCGCCACGGCGGGTCGAAGCCGACGGTATCGGAGCGGCCCAGGAGATCGTCGCTCAGCTTCGGGCGTGGGGCTACATCGAGTGACCGATCCCAGAACGGGTGGGGGTGGGGTCGGCCTTGGAGCATGGACCTGGCCCGAGGTGGCCGAGCGTCGCCCGCTGGTGATCGTGCCGCTCGGCTCGACCGAGCAACACGGCCCTCACCTTCCCCTCGACACCGACACGCGCATCGCCGTCGCGGTTGCCGAGCGCCTCGCTGCCCGGCGCACCGATGCGGTCGTCGCTCCAGCGGTCGCCATCGGCGCCTCGGGTGAGCACTCCGGATTTCCCGGTACGTTGTCGCTCGGTACCGCCGTGTTCGAGGAGGCGGCCGTCGAGATCGGTCGATCGGCGGATGCCTTCGCCGGTGTGATCTGGTGCAATGCGCACGGCGGCAACAGCGCTGCCTTGCGGCGGGCACACCAACGACTGCGGGACGAAGGCCGCCGTTCCCATATCGCTCGCTGCTCGTTTCCGGGTGGTGACGCACACGCCGGGCGAACCGAGACGTCGGTGCTCCTGGCGATCGCGCCCGATCTCGTCCGGCTCGACCGGGCGGAGCCAGGCGACCTGCGACCCTGGTCTGAGCTGGAGGACCGGATCCTCGCCGGTGGGGTGGTCGCCGTGGCATCCAACGGTGTGCTCGGTGACCCGACGGGAGCGTCCGCCGAGGAAGGAGTCGCCCTCATGGATGAACTGGTCGATCGACTTGCGGCTGACGTGGCACGCTGGGCTGATGCGTAACCCTCGGAGCCCAGAATGACCGACGCCGATCGCCCCGTCGCTCTCGTCACCGGCGCCGCCCGTGGCATCGGCGCAGCGAGCGCCCGAGCTCTCGCCGCGGATGGGTGGGCGGTGGTCCTCGCCGACGTGTGCTCCGACATCACGCCCCTGCCCTATGCGATGGCCACCAAGGCCGATCTCGACGCCTCCGTCGCCGCGTGCGGCCCGCTCGCCATCGGTGTCGTTGCCGACGTCCGCCACCAGGACCAACTCGACGCGGCGGTCGCCGCCGGGGTCGAGGCGTTCGGTGGACTCGACGCGGCGGTCGCCGCGGCCGGTGTGGTTGGTGGCGGGAACCCGGGTTGGGAGATCACCGAGGAAGCGTTCGGGGTCAACATCGACATCAACCTCACGGGTGTGTGGCGCACCGCCAAGGCGGCCGTCCCGGCCATGCTGCAACGGCCCAAACCGCGCCGTGGCCGGTTCGTCGCGATCGCCTCGGCGGCCGGCATGCGGGGCAACCCGACGATCGCCGACTACACGGCGGCCAAACACGGGGTTGTTGGCTTGGTCCGGTCCCTGGCACTGGAACTCGCGTACCACGGGATCACCGCCAACTCGATCGCTCCCGGTTCCACCCGCACCGACATCCTGCAAGCGTCGGCCGACCTGTACGGCCTTGCGTCGGTCGACGAGTTCTCGGTGCACCACCCCATCGGTCGCAATCTGGAACCCGACGAGATCGGCGCAGGTGTCGCGTGGTTGTGTGCGCCCGAGCGCGGGGGAGTGACGGGCATCGTCCTGCCGATCGACGGCGGGATGACCGTCTGACGGCCGTCGGCGAACCAGCGGTGAGTCGCGGGTGATGGGGCGGTGAGGTACCGGCTCGACCCGAACGTGGAGGCGTTCGATGACGGGCGGGTGCTCCTCGGAGGCGACCCCACGAGGCTGATGCGACTCAGCGACGCGGGCGCGCGTTTCGTCGTGAGCCGGCTGCTCGCCCCGTCGACACCGGGGGAACGACAACTGGTGGAACGCCTCGCGGATGCCTCGATGGCACACCCGATCGCCGAGCCGGCTGGCGGCGTGGCCGCCGTCGTTCCGGTGGTGATCGTGCCCGTGAAGGACCGACCCGAGGCGCTCGGCCTGTGCCTCGCTTCGCTCGTCGCCTCGGGCGTCCGCGAGATCGTGGTCGTCGACGACGGATCCGCCGACGCGAAGGCGCACGCCGAGGTAGCCAGCCGTCACGGGGCGCGACTGGTGCGTCGCGGCTCGTCTGGCGGACCGTCGGCGGCGCGGATGGCAGGGTGGCGGTCACTGGACCCGCTTCCAGAGATCGTTGCGTTCGTCGACTCCGATGTGGTCGTCACTCTGGAGCGCTGGGATGCACTCCTGGTGCACTTCAGCGCTCCAGAGTGCGGCCTGGTGGCTCCGCGTGTCGTTCATCGCCCAGGACCAACTGCCGTCGACCGCTACGAGGCGCTGGCGTCGCCGCTCGACCTCGGTCCCGACCCGGCCCCGATCCGCGCGGGTAGCCGCGTGTCCTACGTTCCTTCCGCCGCTGTCGTGGTCCGATCGTCGGCGTTCGAGGAGGTCGACGGGTTCGACGAAGCGCTCGACGTCGGCGAGGACGTCGACCTTCTGTGGCGTCTTGCCGACGCCGGATGGCTGTGCCGCTACGAGCCGGCGGTGACCGTGGTCCACGAGGGTCGGTCGAAGCTCCCCGAACTCCTGCACCGACGGTTCGACTACGGACGATCGGCTGCGGTTCTCGACCAGCGACACCCCGGCGCCCTCCCGCCCCTTCGGGGCTCGCGCTGGTCGGGCGCCGTCGCTGTGCTCGTCGCTACCGGTCATCCCGTCCTCGCCGCCGCCGTCGTCGTCGGCAATGTCGAGGCGATGGCTCGAAAGGTGGGGGCGATCCCCGATGCCCGGCGTGTCGCTTCACGCCTTGTCGTGCGCGGCCACCTCGGGTTTCTGCGTCAAGCTGCCCGCGCCCTGCTGCGGCCGTGGTTTCCCGTGACGATCGTGGCGTCGCTGCTGAGCAGGCGGGTGCGGCGGGTTGCAGCTGTGGCCCTGCTGGCCGAGCCGATCGTGACGCATCGCCGGCGAGCCGAGAGCCCGTCGTTTCTCGTCTGGACGGCGTTGTGTTGGGCCGACGACCTCGCCTACTCGGCCGGGGTGTGGGTCGGCTGTGTTCGTGCGCGCCGCTTCGGGCCGTTGCTACCTGACGTTCGGAGATGGGCAGGTCGAAGCGCGAGTGGTCGACAAAACTAGAATCTGTTCTAGTATTCGCCCGACGTGTTCACGACGGCCGCAACCCGTGCGGACCCGACACGATCGAGGGGGACACACATGGGCGACGCTGCGCTACCAGCGGACCTGCTCCGAGCCGACCTAGCCATCGAGTATCCCTTCAACCGGACGACCGGCCCGGTCATCGGGGCTTTCTTCACGGGACTGCGAGAGCGGGTACTAGTCGGGATCAGGGGAGCCGACGGTCGGGTCATCTGCCCGCCCGTCGAGTACGACCCGGTGACGAGCGCACCGCTGACCGAGTTGGTCAAGGTGGGCGACGAAGGCACGATCACGTCGTGGTCGTGGGTGCCCTCGCCCCGTGCCAGCCAGGCACTGGCCGAGCCGCACGCGCTAGCGATGATCCGCCTCGACGGCGCCGACACCGCGCTGCTCCATGTCGTCGCTGCCGACGGTCCAGAGGCGGTTGCCACGGGAGCCCGGGTCAGAGCTCACTGGGCTGACGAGCGCGAAGGTGGCGTGACCGACATCGCGTACTTCGAACTCACCGGTGAGCACGAAGGCACGGAGGCCTGACATGACCGACACCGACATCTACGGAGTCCTTCCCGAGGCGCTGTGGTCCCAGCCCGAGATCGATCTGTCGGGCATCGCCGAGTTCGACGGAGTCGAGGCGATCCAGCGGGTACGACTTCCTGCCTCGATCACCTACGACTACATCCCCGGACTTGCTCAGACCCGGTTCCTCCGTGGCCTCGCGCAGAAGAAGATCCTCGGCGAGCGGTCGGCGCAGAGCGGTGATGTGTACGTCCCGCCTCGCGGCATGTCTCCGGCGGAAGGTCTGCCCACCTCAGAGCAGGTCGAGTTGCCGCACAAGGGCAGCGTTGCGTCCTTCTGCGTCGTGCACATCGGTTTCGGTACCAACGCTCCGCCGACACCGTTCTGCTCGGCGCTCGTGCTGCTGGACGGGGCGTCGGTGTCGGTGTATGGCCCGATCCAGGAGATCCCCTACGACCAGGTACGCATCGGCATGCGGGTCGAGCCTGTGTGGGTCGACGACGATCAGCTCGCGCCGAGCTTCGAATCGATCAAGTGGTGGCGTCCCATCGACGAGCCTGATGTGCCGGCCGAGAGCCTGAAGGGACACATGTGATGACCGCCGCAACGAGCGCCTCGTTCCAGCGTGCACCCCGCGACGTGGCCATCGTCAGCGTCGCTCAGTCCCGCCACGAGCGTGCGATCGTCGATCGCAACGAGGTCGAGTTGATCCAGCCGGTCATTCAACAGGCGCTGGAGCAGGTTGGCGTCCAGAAGGGTGAGATCGATTTCACCTGCTCGGGCAGCTCCGACTACCTCGCCGGTCAGGCGTTCAGCTTCGTGATGACGCTCGACGCCGTCGGTGCCTGGCCGCCGATCGCGGAGAGCCACGTCGAGATGGACGGCGCGTGGGCGCTGTATGAGGCGTGGGTGAAGATCCAGTCCGGTCATGCGGACACGGCGCTGATCTACAGCTACGGCAAGAGCTCGCCGGGAGATCTGCCCCACGTGTTGAGCCGCCAGCTCGACCCTTACTACTACCAGCCGCTCTGGCCCGATGCCGTTGCGCTGGCCGGCATCCAGGCGCGCCAGATGCTCGACGCCGGCAAGATCACGCCGGAGCGAATGGCCGAGATCGCGTTCGTCTCGCGGGAGGCGGCCCGCACCAACCCCAACGCCCAGCTTCAGGGGTCGGCCCCCGTCGCCGAGCTTCTCGCCGCGGACTACCTGAGTGACCCGCTCCGTCGTCACGACTGCGCCCCGATCTCCGACGGCGGCGTCGCCGTCGTTCTCGCCGCGGGCGACAGGGCCAAACGGTGGGCCGACCGCCCGGCGTGGATCCGAGGCATCGACCATCGGATCGACAGCCACAACTTCGGCGCCCGTGACCTCACCGTGGCCCCCTCCGCAGCGTTGGCGGCGGCGAATGCAGGCGTCGCCTTCGACAAGGTCGATGTTGCGGAGCTGCACGCTCCCTTCACCCCCCAGCATCAGCTACTCGTCGACGCCCTCGGGCTCGGCGACGATGTTTCGGTCAACCCGTCGGGCGGGGCGCTCGCGGCCAACCCGATGATGGCCGCCGGCCTCATCCGTCTCGGGGAGGTCGCCAACCGCATCATGTCCGGAGAGGTCGACCGGGGCGTCGCTCATGCCACGAGCGGTCACCTGCTGCAGCAGAACCTTGTCGCCGTCCTGGAAGGAGCCTGACATGGGGAACCGAGTCGCCGTCATCGGCATCGGCCAAACCAAGCACGCCGCGGTGCGTGGCGACGTCTCACTCGCCGGGCTCCTCCGCGAGGCGGTCTTCCGGGCGCTCGAGGACGCCCACCTCACAATCAACGACATCGACGCGATCGTGATCGGCAAGGCACCCGACTTCTTCGAAGGCATCATGATGCCAGAGGGGTTCCTCGCCGAGGCGATCGGCGCGGTCGGCAAACCGCTGCTTCGCGTTCACACGGCGGGTTCGGTTGGCGGCTCGACGGCGATCGTCGCCGCGAGCCACGTGCAGGCCGGCGTTGCCGAGCGGGTGCTGACCATTGCCTGGGAGCAGCAGTCGTGCTCGGAGGCGATGTGGGCGCTGTCGTTTCCGATCCCGTTCCAGCAGCAGCTGGTCGCCGGGGCCGGTGGCTACTTCGCTCCGTTCATCCGGGAGTACATGCGACGTTCGAACGCACCCGACGACATCGGCATCCTCGTCGCGCTCAAGGATCGCCTCAACGCGCTGAAGAACCCGTACGCCCACCTGCACGAGCCCGACATCACCTACGACTCGGTGAAGGAGTCGTTCATGCTGTGGGAGCCGATCCGCTACTCCGAGACGTGCCCGTCGTCGGACGGTGCGATTGCGATGGTGCTCGCGGGGGAGGCCGCAGCGGAGGCGTCGGCCGCCGCATCAGGAGTGAGGCCGGCTTGGATCACCGGGACCTCGATGCGATCAGAACCGGCGACCGCGAACGGCCGCGACCAGGTTTCGCCCGACGCCGGCAAGGACTGTGCCGCCGATGTATACCGTCAGGCCGGCATCACCAACCCCCGCGCCGAGATCGACGTCGTGGAGATGTACGTGCCATTCAGCTGGTACGAGCCGATGTGGCTCGAGAACCTCGGCTTCTGCGACGAAGGCGAGGGTTGGAAGCTGACCGAGCAGGGTGTCACCCAGCTCGACGGTGACCTGCCGGTCAACTGCTCCGGCGGTGTGCTCTCAACCAACCCGATCGGCGCGTCGGGCATGCTCCGCTTCGGCGAGGCCGCCATGCAGGTGCGAGGGACGGCCGGCGAGCACCAGATCGACGGGGTTCGGACGGCGCTCGGCCAGGCCTACGGCGGTGCGGCGCAGTTCTTCGCCATGTGGACGCTGGCGTCGGAGAAGCCGTAGCGCCCGTCTCGCAGGATTCTTCAGCACAGGTGTGCCGCGACCCGATGAGAAGGGAGACCTTCTGATCGGACCGGTCGCTCCGGCGTTCCGCTACGGGCACGAAGTCGGTGATCGACCTCGAGATCAAT
>JAIBBP010000017.1 GCA_019694615.1 Microthrixaceae bacterium
TGCGAAACGGCGACCGCGTCGAGGCGATTCGGGCATGCGGCCTCGGAGCGGCGAGCAACGACCTGCTCGCGTCCGTGCTCGTACTGGCAACGAGCGTCACGACGACCTGACCCGAGTGGGCCCCACGCCGATCAGGAATCGCCCTCAGCCGATTCGCACCGGCAGCAACCGCGGGCCGCGCACCTGACCCGCCGACCAACGGACAGCGGCGGGGTCCGCCAGCTCGAACTCGGGGAACTCCGCCAACCACACCTCCAGCGCGACTCGCAGCTCCATTCGTGCGAGGTGCGATCCTGCGCAGCGGTGAATACCCAAACCGAACGCTGCGTGCCGGTTGACTTCCCGATCGATGATGACCTCATCGGCACGATCGAATGCCTTCGGGTCGCGGTTGGCCGCCGGAAACGGAAGCAGGACGAAGTCATTCGCCTTCATCGGGCAACCGCTGTAGTCCATATCTTCGCGGACCAAGCGGGCCATCGTTACAGGCGCATACGCGCGGAGGAACTCCTCCATCGCCGTCGGTAACAGGTCGGGCTCGGCGACCAACCGCTGCCGATCAGCCGGATTGCCGGCGAGGTGCCACAACGACGCGCCGATCGCACTCCACGTCGTGTCGATTCCGGCGATCAGAAGCAGCGCGACGGTGCGGGCGACCTGGAACGGATCGAGCTGCGATCCGTCGAGCTCGGCCGCCAGTAGATAGGAGATCAGGTCATCGCGTGGATTCGCGAGGTGGTCGTCGATCTGGACCTGCAGGTACTCGAACAGGTCCATCATCCCGAGCGCCCGCTCCTCCATCGGCTTGTCGACGCCTTCGAGAACGTGGTTGACGAAACCCCGGAACCGCTCACCGTCGGTCTCCGGCAGGCCGAGCATGTTCGCGATGACCCGGACCGGGATGTGTTGCGCATAGCCCACCGCGGCGTCCACCACTCCCCCGTCGCCGGCCTCGACCCGTAGGGCGCCGACGAGCTGATGGCAGTACGCCCGGGTCGACGCCTCGAGCTTGTCGACGGCCTGTGGAGCGAACGCCGGCAGGAGCACCCGTCTCGCCCCTTTGTGGTACGGCGGATCGGAACTGATCGGCGGAGCGATGCCCTGAGGCGCCATCTCGACCGGCGCACGGAACTCGCTCATCACGACGCTGCGTGATGTGAACCGGTCGGTGTCGTACGCGATGGCGGCGATGTCCTCGTGACGCGTCGGGAGCCAGGCTCCCTGATAGCGATCCGTTCGGGCAATGGGGCACGAGTTGCGAAGCTCGTTCCAGATGGTGAACGGATCAGCGACATACGCGTCGTCGGTGTGGTCGAAGTCGGTCGCCCAGTCGACGACGGGTTCGTGGCGCCCCATCTGTTCGTCAGTCCTCGACCAGACTGATGGCCTGCTCCGGGCAGTTCTCGACCGCGAGCTCCGCCTCCCGCTCACGGCCTGCCGGCACGGTTCCGTCTCGTCGAACGACACCGTTGCCGATCTCGTCGGGCTCGAACAGGTCGCCCGCGATGCTGTAGCACCGGCCGTGCCCCTCGCATCGCTCGTCGTCGATCACCAGTCGCATCTCCTGGAAGCTATCGGACCGAGCGTCCCAGCGACGCTGAAGCTCGTCCGATGTTCTCTGGTCACGAAACGCCCGTGAACGTCGTTTCGTGACCACAAAACGTCCGGCGGGCGGACCTCACCGAACCGCTTTTGCGCCTACCGGGACGTTGTCGTCGATTCCGGCTCCGGCTCCGTCGGCTCCTGCTCCGGCTCTGTCGACTCCTGCTCCGGCTCTGTCGATTCGGGCTCCGTTGATTCCGGAACGTTGGCCTCGTCCGCGTCGCGGCCGATGAAATCAGCGTTGTCCGCCTCGCGGTCGGCCTGAGTGATCGTGTGTCGTTGGATGGTCAGATCGCCGTCGGTGCCGATGACTTCGAGGCGATCGATACCCACCAGCTGCCCAGCCCGAAAACGCAGAAGCGACGCCGCGGCCGGCACGTCCTCCTCGACGAGGAGTGACCCGAGGCCGGTCGCTCCTGTCGACCCGGCGAGAGAGATCAGCGTTCCCGACCTCGCACCGAGCTTGGCGGCGTGCTGGTGGCCGCCCACGGCGACGGGTACCTGGCCGACCACACGTTGAAGGATCACCGGGTTGTGAACCGCCAGCACGTCCGGATCCTCTCGCTCGATCAGGGAGAGGACCCTGGGAGTCGCGTTGAGCTCGACGGACTCACGCTCCTCGCGCGGCACGTCCTCGGTGGTGGTGATCAGCGGGTCATCGAACCCGGCGATTCGAACCGTGTCGTCGCCCTCGCCCACGTCATAGGAGGTGTTGTGCAGCGCGATCACACCCGGGGTCGCCTTGATGGCGACGCGATTCGGCCGTGAGTCGTGGTTTCCCGCGACAAACAGGTACGGCACGGGGAAGTCCGCCAACAGCTCGGCGTAGGTGCCTTCGAACGTCGAACCGAACGACGTCGTGTCTCCGGTATCGAGTACGGCATCCACGTCGAACGCCTCCGCGAGCCTGCGGGCGAGCTGAGCGCCGATCGGGTTGAGGTGGAGGTCAGATATGTGAAGCACCACGACCTCGCCGGTGTCGGCGGTGATCGCGTCGGTCACAGTCGCCGAGTACAGGCCGGCGAGCTTGTCGGCCAACACGTCGACGCGCCGCCCGACCGGACCGCCCGTCGACGACAGGGCCTGCACCACCTGGCCGCTCTGGGTGATCGGGCCCTCGAACGTGAGGTCGCCGAACTTCGCCACATCGAAGCCGGGCACCGCCGAGCCCACCAGCAGCCCACTGACGACCAGCCCCTCGACCGCTCCGAGCACCGCCGTGTACCAACGGCGACGCGGCAACAGCGCCCCAACAAGCAGTCCGACCGCCGAACCGCCGATCACGAACCGCACGATGACGCCTCCGGCGGCATCGCGGAGGTCCCTGCCTATCTCGTTGCGCAGCTCCTCGGCGTCAACGCGCCCCTCGGAGCCGACGAGTCGTCGCACGTCGAGAGCTCGCAACTCCAGCCGAACCTCAACAGGTCCCGGATGGGTCGGCGCGCTCGCGGTTCCGATCGGCGGAACGGCGAGCGTCGTGTGCCCGTCGAGCGCCGGCCGGAACGAGAAGTCGACACGTCCGGGACCGACGTCAGCGGTCGATCCCCCAACCAGCGGTGTCGCCGCGAGAACTGCCAGCCCGATGGCGGCAACCGCACCGCCCACCCGAAGCGGCCGAGGGATGCGGGACAGCGACCAACGCGACACCCCGGTTGTCTAGCGGTTTCGACGGTGCGGCGGCGCGCTTTGGAGCGTTGGAATGCAGCGCTACTGCACTCTGGCGCTCCAAAGGGCGCTTCGTTCGTCCCGCGTCAGGAGCCGGCTCTCGCTCCGTCGAGCGGCACGGTCCAACTGAGCCGCGAGCCGCCTTCGACCCCCGCGACCAAAGCTGCGCTCCCGCCGAGGGCGTGGGCGCGCTCCACAACGTTCGCGACCCCGTGACCGGTCGATCGCCCCGCCCGCGGCCCCACTCCGTCGTCGACGACGTCGACGCGCAATACGTCGCCGTCGAGTTCGACGGTCACGTCGGCGCGCGACGCTCCTGCGTGTCGCGCCACGTTCGCGAGACCTTCACGCACAACCGCGATCGCGTGCTCGGCGACATCGGGACCGACGACGGTGTCGAGCGGGCCGTCGAAGCGGAAGGTCGGCACGAAGCCGAGCGCGTCACCGAGTTCGGTGCCGAGGTCTAGGACTTGACGTCGAAACCCGTCGGTACCGCTGCGTTCCTGCGCCCGTTGGTGCAGATCGAAAATCGCGGTGCGAATCTCACGAACCGTCTCGTCGAGGTGATCGACCGCACGTTGCGTGCGCTCGATCGCTTCGGGACGGGTCATGAAGCGGAGCGCCGCCTGGAGAGAGAGTCCCGTGGCGAACAGTCGTTGGATCACCGTGTCGTGCAGGTCGCGGGCGATGCGTTCGCGCTCCTCGACGAGGTCGATCTCGCGCACCCTGGCGTGCAGGCGGGCATTGTCGATCGCCACCGACGCCGCCGCTGCGAGGCCGACCGCCATCTGTTCATCGTCCTCGTCGAACGGCCCACCGCCCAGCTTGTCGGTCAGATAGAGGTTCCCGAACGCCTCGCCTCCGACCAGGATCGGAACACCGAGGAACGAGGTCATCGGCGGATGTCCGGGCGGGAAGCCGAAGCTGTCGGGGTGTCGTGTCAGGTCGGGAAGCCGAATGGGCCGCGGATCGACGATCAGTAGCCCCAGGATGCCGTGTCCCTTCGGCGGCTCTCCGATCATCGATCGCTCGTGGGCGTCCAGGCCCACGGTCACGAACTCGACGAGGTGAGTTCGCTCACGATCGAGGACTCCGAGCGCACCGTACTTCGCTCCGACCAGATCGACGGCTGTCTCGACGACACGGCGCAGCACCACCTCAAGATCGAGGTCACCGCCGATCGTCACGATCGCGTCGAGCAGCCGCCGCAGCTGGGACATGTCGACCTCGTCGGTCATCGGGGCCGCCCGTCGAGATGGCGGGAGGCATACAAGGCTGCCTCTGTCCGGCGCTGCATGCCCAGCTTCATCAACACATTGGACATGTTGTTCTTCACGGTCTTCTCCGACACGAACAGCCGTTCGCCGATCTCACGATTGGTCAGCCCTTCGGCCAACAACTCCAGAATGCTGCGCTCGCGATCGGTCAGGCCAGCCAGCAACGCGTCCTCCGCCGCGCGTTCACGGAGACGCTGACGAACCCGGTTGACGACCTCCTGGGCCAGGAGCGACGCGCCGCCGGCAACCCGCCGAATGTCGTCGAGAAGTTCGACACCGCGCACCTGTTTGAGCACGTACCCCTGGGCGCCGGCGATGACGCTGTCGAGGAGTGCTTCGTCGTCGGCGAAGGACGTCAGCATGAGGCATGCGACGCTCGGATGCGCCGAGCGGATGTCCCGGCACACCTCGATCCCCGACCGGGCCCCTCGCGACGAGTCGGCGCCCAGTTGAACGTCGAGCACGGCGACGTCGGGCAACTCGCCCAGTTCGGCCAGGGATGCGATGACCTCGTCCGCCTCCTCCGCGGAACCCGCCTCGCCGACGACCACGAGGTCACCGTCGGTTTCGATGAGTTCGCGGACTCCTCGGCGAACGATCTCGTGGTCGTCGAGCAGGAACACCTTGAGCACGCTGGACATGGGTCACATCATGCCGGGACCAAGGTCCCTGGGCTGACACACTGGGTTTCTCGATGATTCACGGACCCGAACTGTGTCTGGAGGCACGATGTCCACGCCAACCACTCCGCCCCCGATCGAGCGCCGCTCTCCCGTGCTCGTCATCTTGGGGATCGCTGCGGTGTATCTGCTCGGAATCGGCGGGATCATCGCCGGCGTTCTGATCGCCGGAGGCGACGGTTCGTCGTCGGGCCCCGGGGGAGGCGGTGGAACCACCACCGTCGAGCTGTCCCTCACCGAGTTCGCCATCACCGGCAACCTCACAGCCCCCGCCGGTCGGGTCGTGCTCAAAGCAACCAACGACGGGACGATCCCCCACAACGTCCAGTTCGTCTCCACGGGGGCGCAGACCGAGGATCTCGCCGGTGGCGCTTCGGCAACGCTCGATTTGGGTGAGCTTGAACCCGGAACGTACGAGATCATCTGCCAGGTCGCCGGCCACAAGGACTCCGGGATGGTCGCCACGCTGACCGTCACCGCGGCCGGCGAGGAATCATCCGCTGCTACGCCCACCACCGCCGCGAGCCACGCCGAGATGACCCACGAGGAGGCGATGGCACTCGACGACAAGATGATGGAGCAGATGAAGACCTTCGGCACCGACGCCGTCGCGACCGAAGGCAAGGGCAACACTCCCCTCGAGCCGACCATCACCGCCGACGGCACGAAGGAGTTCGCCATCACCGCAGCCATCACCAAGTGGGAGCTGGAGCCCGGCAAGATCGTCGACGCCTGGACCTACAACGGGCAGGTTCCCGGGCCGTGGATCAAGGTCAACGTCGGCGACAAGGTTCGGGTCAAGGTCACCAACGAACTCACGCTCTCCACCGACGTGCACTGGCACGGCATCCACGTACCGAACAGCTTCGACGGCGTGTCGCCTTACACCCAGACCATGATCAAGAACGGCGAGACCTTCGCCTACGAGTTCGTGGCCGATCAGCCTGCGGTGGGCATGTACCACGCCCATATGCACGGTGAGGAGGCGGTCCCCAACGGCATGTTCGGCGTCTTCCAGGTCGGTGACCTTGCGTTGCCCGCCGGCAAGACCGTCTCGGGCATCAACGTGCCGGCGAACGTCAAGCCCGTTCAGGAGATCCCCATGGTCCTGAACGACGCCGGCGAGATCGGCTACTCGCTCAACGGTAAGTCGTTCCCCTCCACCGAGCCCGTCGTGGTCAACCTCGGCGACTGGTTCCTCGTCCACTACTTCAACGAGGGCCTCCAGGTTCACCCGATGCACATGCACGGGTTCCCACAGCTGATCGTGGCGAAGGACGGCATCCCGCTCGACCAGCCCTACTGGGCGGACACCATCCTCGTCAGCCCCGGCGAGCGTTACTCCGTGCTGGTGAAGGCCACCGACGTCGGAACGTGGGTATGGCACTGCCACATCCTCAACCACGTCGAGATGAAGGATCGCCTGTTCGGCATGGCGACCGCGGTCGTTGTCAAGGATCCGGCGGCGCAGTCCTGATGCCGCTCCCGAGACAGCTGTCCGTGAGGGCACGCGCGGTTCCAGCGCTTGCCCTCACGGCGGCTCTCACGTTGACAGCGCCCCTGTTGTCCGCTTGTGGTGGCGAGGACGACCGCATCGACACGGCCGCGTCCACCAGCACCACCACCACGACGACGGCTGACACGACATCGCCCGAAGCCATGAGCCCTGACGCGACCGGCTTGGGCGGGTGCGCCATGCACATGCCTGGCGAACTGCTCAGCGCCGAGGAGGCGGTGGTTCGCTTCGACCCACAGATGGTGTGCCTCGGCTACGTGACGGTGCTACCGGGAACACCGATCACCTGGATCAACGCCGACACCGCCGACCACGAGGTG
>JAIBBP010000003.1 GCA_019694615.1 Microthrixaceae bacterium
GGAGTGCTTGAACTTCTGCACCGCCAGGAACGAGAAGACCACCGCGATCGCTACCGCGAAGGCGATCGACTGCCAGACGGTATCGCCCACAGGCTTGCCCGAGTAGAGGTACCGGCTGGCGTTGGTCACGATCGTGAACGGATTCCACTCGGCGACGTGGCGCAGCCACGGCGTCATGTTCTGGGTGGGGACGAACGCCGAGCTCACGAACGTCATGGGGAACATCCAGATGAACCCCGCCGAGTTGGCGGCCTCCACCGACTTCACTGACATGCCGATCAACGCCTGGATCCAGCTGAACGAGTAGCTGAACCCGAGCAGGAGCAGGGTCGCGAGGAGCCCGTTCAGCAATCCGCCTTCCATGCGGAACCCGACGGCGAACGCCACGCCGAACATGATCACGAAGGTCAGGACGTTGCGCACCATGTCCGACATCGTGCGGCCGATCAGGACTGCCCCCTGGGAGATAGGCAGTGAACGCAGCCGGTCGATGAAGCCCTTCTGGAGGTCCTCGGCAAGTCCGACGCCGGTGAATGCCGAGTTGAACACCACCGTCTGGGCGAAGATGCCCGGCATGAGGTACTGCGTGTAGCTGGTGTAGCCCGGAGCGGGGATCGACCCCTTGAACACGTAGTTGAACAGCAGAACGAACATGATGGGCTGAAGCGCGGCGAATACCAGCAACTCGGGGCTGCGGGGGACGGCGCGAAGGTGGCGGGTCGCTTCGTTCCAGCTGTCGCGGAGCGCCCAGAGCAGGCCACCGGGCGCCTCGACGCCTGACCCCGGCGTGCCGACGAGCGTTGTCGCCGCGCGTGATGATGCCGTAGTCGACACGGTCGTCATGCCGCCTCTCCTTCCTTGTCGTTGTCGGTTTCCTCGGCAGCGTGGCCGGTGAGCGTCAAGAACACGTCATCGAGGGTGGGGCGCGAAACGGTGACGTCGCGCAGTGCCACGCCCGCTGTGTCCAGCGCTCGCACGACGTCGGGGGTGGTCACGCCCTGGCGGAGCGGGACGACGGCGCGGCCGGCATCGAGGGACGGTGACGAGTCACGGTTCACCAGATCGCCCAGCCCGCTGACAACCGCTGCAAGGTCGGTGCCCTCGCCGAGCTCGACCTCGGCCCTCGACCCGCCGAGGAGGTCCTTCAGCTCGTCGGCCGTGCCGCGGGCTATGGCGTGGCCACGATCGATGACGACGATCTGATCCGCGAGGCGGTCGGCCTCGTCGAGGTACTGGGTGGTGAGCAACGTGGTCATCCCATCCGCGGTCAACTCATCGATGAGGTCCCACATCGCGTTGCGGCTGCGCGGGTCGAGGCCGGTTGTCGGCTCGTCGAGGAACAGGACGGTGGGCCGTGCGACGAGGCTCATCGAGATGTCGAGTCGGCGGCGCATACCGCCTGAGAAGCCGCTGACGACACGATCGCCCGCCTGATCGAGGCGAAAGCGGTCGAGAAGCTCCTGCGCCCGCGCTTTCGCGTCGCTGTTACTCATGCGGAAGAAGCGCCCGACCAGCTCGAGGTTCTCCCGCGCCGTCAGCCGCTCGTCGACCGCCGCGTACTGACCGGTGAGGCCGATGCGTGAGCGGATGCGCCGTGGCTCTTTCACCACGTCGATGCCGTCGATCGTCGCCCGCCCACCATCGGGGCGGAGGAGGGTGGTCAGGATCCGGACAGCAGTCGTCTTGCCCGCGCCGTTGGGCCCGAGCACACCGAGCACCGTGCCCTGCGGAACCTCGAGGTCGAGGCCCTGCAGGGCACGGGTGTCTCCGAAGCTCTTGGTGAGTTGTTCAGCTTGTATGAGCGCCACGTTCGCAACCCTAGAGCGCACCCCTGACAGCGAACGCCGGAATACTCCTCACGGCCGCCGATGCGAAGCGCCCTACGGAATGCGGATCCCCGATGCGGCGCGGGCGATCACGAGCCGCTGGATCTCCGAGGTGCCCTCGAAGATCGTCATGATCTTCGAGTCACGGTGCCAGCGCTCGACCGGGTACTCACGGGTGTAGCCGTAGCCGCCGAGGATCTGGATCGCATCCTCGGTGGCCTTCACTGCGACCTCCGACGCCTTGAGCTTGGACATCGAGCCCTCACCCTGCTGGAACGGGACCTTGGCGGCGCTCATCCACGCGGCACGCCACACCAGGAGGCGAGCGGCGTCGATCTCCATCGCCATGTCGGCGAGCTTGAACGCGACGCCCTGCTTCATGATGATCGGCTCGCCGAAGGCCATCCGGTCCTTGGCGTACTGCAGCGAGTACTCATACGCGGCGCGGGCGATGCCGACGGCCATGGCCCCCACCGTCGGGCGGGTGGCCTCGAACGTGGCCATCGCCGGCTGCTTCTCGCCGGTCGAGACGTTCTCCTTGGCCTTGGCGATCTTGGCGTCGAGGCGTTCCTTGGATCCGAGAAGGCAGGAGCCCGGGACCCGGACGTCCTCGAGGACGACCTCGGAGGTGTGCGATGCACGGATGCCGTGCTTCTTGTACTTCTGACCCTGGGACAGGCCGACGGTGCCGGGCGGAACGACGAAGCTGGCGTGACCACGCGACCCGATGCCCGGCTCGACCACGGCGACCACGACGTGGACGTCAGCGATGCCGCCGTTGGTGATCCACGCCTTGGTGCCGTTGAGTGTCCACTCGTCCTTGGCCTCGTTGTAGGTGGCCCGCGTGCGGTAGCCGCCGACGTCGGAACCCGCGTCGGGCTCGGAGGCGCAAAGCGCGCCGAGCTGGACCTTGTCGGCGTCGCCGTAGCACTGCGGCACCCACTCGGCGAGCTGCTCGAAGGTGCCGTTGGCCGCGATCGCGGCGGCGGCGAGACCCGAACCCATCAGGGACAGGCCGATGCCGGCGTCACCCCAGAACAACTCCTCGATCGCGACGACCAGCGTGAGGCCCGTCGGGTCGGTGATTCCCTGCGACATGAAGTCCATGCCGTACAGCCCGATCTTCGCGGCCTCCTGGACGACCGGCCACGGGAACTCCTCGCGCTCATCCCATTCCTCGGCAGCCGGACGCATGACGTCCTTGGCGAATCCGTTGATCCACTCCTTGAGCTGGAGCTGGTCCTCGTTGAGCGAGAGCGAGAAGTCGGTCATCAGGTCACCTCGGGATTGCGACGCGGTTGCGCGGTTCGGTCGGTTCGGACTCTGGCGCCGGCGGTTCGAGACGACCGGCCCGAGCTAAGTTACCCGCCGGTAACCACGGGCACCAGACCGAAGCAACGTCGAGGATCGCCAGTACGATCGCCCTCCATGCGTTTGCGGATGCTCATACCGGTCCTCACCGTCTGCCTGCTCGCCCTCGGGTGCAGCAACGACGACACGGCCTCCCCGGCCGAAACCGGTGGGCCGTCGAGCACGACCAGCACAACCACGACCACGGTGCCGCTCGACCCCAAGCCGGGCAGTCCCGGCGTCGATGGAGAGGCGCTCCTGCCCAACGCCGGCAACGGAGGCTACGACGTCTCGCACTACACCCTGGCGATCGCGGTGAGCGACGACCGATCATCGATCGAAGCGACGGCCACCATCGCCGCAGTCGCCACCCAGGACCTCAGCACCTTCAACCTCGATCTCGCCGGCCTCGACGTGGCTTCGGTCAATGTGGACGACGAGCCCGCTGGCTTCTCCCGCAACGGCGACGAGCTCACGGTGACTCCGGAGGAGGCCCTCGCGACCGACGCCGAGTTCGTCACCCGCGTCGAGTACTCGGGAGCGCCCCAACCGGTGCAGGACCCCAGCGCGCCCGGAACGATCGGCTGGCTGTCCGCGCCGTCGGGCATCTACGTCGCGTCCGAGCCCATCGGGGCCAAAGGGTGGTTCCCGGGCAACGACCATCCGAGTGACAAGGCTCGCTTCACGTTCGAGATCACCGCCAAGAACGCCGACACCGTCGTGGCCAACGGCGTTCTGACCTCCAAGGAACCGGCCGGCGAGGGGCGCACGACCTGGACCTTCGAGCAGTCCGACGAGATGGCGACCTACCTCGCTCAGGTCGCGGTCGGCGACTACGACCTCATCGAGTCGACCGGTCCCAACGGTCTGCCGATCCGTCACGCCGTCGTGCGCAACGTTCCCGCAGACAAACGCGAGGTTCTCGATCTGACGGCTGCCCAGATCGAGTATTTCGAGCCGCTGTTCGGACCGTTCCCACTCGATGCCTACGGATTGCTCGTCGCCGATGCCGGCCCGGAGTTCGCTCTCGAGACGCAGACACTCACGCTGCTGCCGGCCTCCTGGCTCCTGAACTCGGACGCGGAGTTCACCGGAATGGTGATGGCACACGAGCTCGCGCACCAGTGGTACGGCGACGCGGTGACCCCGGCTCGATGGACCGACATCTGGCTCAACGAAGGGTTCGCGACCTACGCCGAGTGGATGTGGGAGGACCACGCCGGTGTGACCCCGCTCGACGAGTCGGTCACCGACGCCATGGGCCAAGCCGGGCGTTGGCGCGAGGCGTTCGGGCCGGTCGCGTCGCCGGCCGCGCCGCTGCTGTTCTCGCCGAACTCCTATGAAGGCGCCGGCATCGTGCTGCACGCGCTACGGAAGACCATCGGGGACGAGCACTTCTTCGAGGTCCTCCAGCGCTGGGCTTCGGAGAACGACGGCGAGTCGGTCACGACCGAGCAGTTCGAGACCCTGGCCGCAGACGTGTCGGGCCAGGACCTCACCGCCTTCTTCGCGGCGTGGATCCATTCCGACACGTTGCCGGTCATGCCGGCCTGACCGTGCCGGCCCCCGTTCAGCCCTTGCGGACCTTCGTTCCGGTCGGAGTGTCCTCCACGACGTAACCCATCGCCTGAAGCTGGTCTCGGATCTCGTCGGCACGCGCCCATTCCTTGGCCGCCCGGGCATCGTCGCGCTGACGGCACAACGTCGCCGCCTCGTCACCGACCGCGGCGACCTCGTCGTCGACGGTCAGGCCGACCGCCACCAGCATCGAGCGGAACGCTGCTGCCAACGGCTCGGTTCCGGCGATGTCCTCGATGTCGAGACGACGGTTGATCTCGGTCACCGTCTCCGCGATGACCGCCAGCGCTCGGGGGGTGTTGAGGTCGTCGTCCATGTGGCCGACGAAGCGCTCGATGGTTGCGGTGTCCGGGGGCACGCCGTCGCCGAGGCCGGCGATGCGTCGGGCCAGCGCGTCGTAGCGTTCGAGCGCTGCCGTCGCCTGCGCCGAGTTCTTCTCGTTGACGTCGATGGGCGACCGGTAGTGCGACTGGAGGCAGAGCAACCGGTAGGCGCGAGCGTCGTAGCGATCGATGAGGTCCAGAAGGTTCGTGAAATTGCCGAGCGACTTCGACATCTTCTCGTCGTCCACCATCACGAACCCGTTGTGCACCCAGTGCCTGGCGAACACCTTGCCGTCGGCCACGGCCTGGGCTCGTTCGTTCTCGTGGTGCGGAAAGCAGAGGTCCTGGCCACCGCCGTGCAGGTCGAACCCTTCCCCCAGCAGATCGAGCGACATCACCACGCACTCGGTGTGCCAGCCGGGCCGGCCGTCACCCCACGGCGACGGCCACGAAGGCTCGCCGGGCTTGGCCTTCTTCCAGAGCGCGAAGTCGATCGGCGACTCCTTCTCGTCGACGACGTCGACGCGGGCGCCGACCTGTAGCGACTCGATGTCCTGACGGGCGAGCAGCCCGTAGTCGCCGACCTCCAGTGGGCGGAAGTACACGCCGTCGGAGGTCTCGTAGGCCGCGCCCGCTTCGATGAGACGGGCGATGAGGGCCACCATCTGCTCGACGTACGCGGTGGCGTGAGGATCGTGGGTGGGGCGTTTGACACCGATGGCGTCCATCGCCCGGTACCACACGGCCTCGCAGCTCTCGGTGATCTCCTGCCACGGACGCTGCTCGGTGTTCGCCCGATCGATGATCTTGTCGTCGATGTCGGTGATGTTCGAGACGTAGGTGACATCGAGACCCGACCATTCGAGATAGCGGCGGAGCACATCGAACACCAAGGAGAACCGGCCGTGGCCGAGGTGGGGTGGGCCGTACACGGTGGGGCCGCAGACGTACATCGACACCTTGCCGGGGGTGCGTGGCTCGAACGGGCGTACGGTGCCCGCCGCGGTATCGAAGAGTCGCAACATGGGGGTCACGGTAGTTGGAGGGTTCATTGGAACTCGACAAGTTCGAGGTTGGGAGCGATGATCCTCATCTCATGAACGCACCACTTCAGGCACATCGGGTCGGGTCGACGACGCTGCCGGACGAGCGCACCATCGGGTGGGCATGCTACGGCGACCCCGACGGCGACACCGTTCTCTGGTTCCATGGCACCCCCGGTGCCCGCGCCCAGCTCCCACACGACGCCGGCGACCTGGCGATCGAACGGGGAATCCGCATTGTCACCGTTGAGCGGCCCGGCACAGGCGACTCGTCACCACACGTGTACAGCTCGATCATCGAGTTCGCCGACGACCTCACCTTCGTGCTCGACGACCTCGGGATCGACGAGTTCGGCGTGGTCGCGTTGTCGGGCGGCGGTCCCTACCTGCTAGCGACGGCACACGAGTTGGGCCACCGCATGAAGGCCGGAATCGTCCTCGGCGGCATCGGCCCAACCCGCGGCTCGGACTCCATCGTGAGTCACACCATGCTGCTGGTGCCGGCGGCAGCACTCCTTGAACGGGTGCGCTCGCCGTTGTCGACGGGGCTGAGCAAGCTCATCCACCTGATCACCCCGATCTCCGATCCGACGGTCGACATCTTCATGAAGTTGATGCCGGGAGACCGGGCGCACATGACCGCTCGCCCACTCGATCGTCGCCAGTTCACCGCGGATCTCATCAACGCCAACGAACGTTCAGGCGTCGGGTCCGCCGTCAACGACCTCATCCTCTTCGGTCGGCACTGGGGTTTCGAGCTGCGCAACGTCAAGGTGCCGATCGTTTTCTACGGCGGCAGCAGCGACGTGATCGTGCCGTACCTGCACGCCGAGCGGCAGTCCAAGCGTGTCCACGGATCGCGCCTGCGCACCTACGAGGGACGCGGGCACTTCGCCGGCTACACGACGCCAGCGGACATCCTCGACGACCTTCGTGACCTGTGGCCCCAGAAGCCGAAAGCGGTGACGAAAGCGGCGGACGCCGAGAAAGCCCCGGCCAAGAGGACCGCAGCGAAGAAGGCTCCAGCCAAGAAGGCCACCTCGAAGAAGGCGCCCGCCAAAACAGCCGCCGTCTGACGAACTTCGGGCTCACAGCGACAGATACGTCGTTCTGGGCCCGATGTTCGGGACCGGTCAGCTACGGCGACGGCCCGGCGGGTAGGCGTCGAGCACCACGTCGAGTCCGAGATCGCCTACAGCCGAAAGCACCTTTGCGTCGAGTACTGCACTTCGATGCCGGGCGCCGGGCGAGAAGCTCAGCCACACCTCGACGGTGGCCGTGTCGACGAGCTCGCGCAGCGGTTCGCGGCGATCGCTCAGATGCTCCATCAGGATGTAGAGGTGGTCCTCGACGGCGGCAGTCGGGGGCAGGCCCGACTCGAACAACCACACGGAGAACGCTGGCTCGCCTTCTGACGTCCGGGTGCTGGTGGCCCGAAGCCCGAGCATCTCGCCGATCTCATCGGGCGTGAGGGTTTCCGATGCGATGCGAAGCGACGCCAGCGCCCACGGCTGATCGCCCAGCAGCTCGTCGGCCTCCATCACGATCGCGAACCCTAGCCCTGGCGCAGGGCACCAGAAGACAGCTGCCTCACACCTAAAGGTCAGGTCGGGACGAGAACCAGCCGATGATCATCTCGATGCGCCCCGAGCCCGAAGCCACACCCCGAGCGTCACTTGTCGGCACCGCCGCCATGGGCGCGCTCGGGATCGCGTCGGTCATCCTCGCGTTCGCTCCCGAAGCGCCGCTTCTCACCGTGCTCGTCACAGCTGCTGCCGTCGGTGGAAGCCTCACCGTGATCGCCCACATAGCGTTCGCCCGACCGCTCCTCAACCTGCTCGCGCAGGAGCGCAGCGGGCGGCACCACGTGGACGCCGCGCTCGAGCAGGCGCGCGCCCGCCGAGGTTTCATCGAACAGCTCGACCGGGCGATCGACATGGCCGACACCGAGGACGAAGCGCTCGAGATCGTCGGTAGGGCGATGGCCATGCTGCTCCCCGAGCGGGACAACCAGATCCTCCTCGCGCCGCCGGACCAGCCGCGGGTCACCTGGGCGATTGCAGCGGGGCCGGACGGCCTCGATGAACCACTCGCTCTCGGTGTCGCCGAGCGGTGCTCGAGTCTCAGCCAGGGTCGCACGGTGACCGTGGACTCCTCTGCGGAGTTGGACGCGTGTCCGCACCTCGCCCAGCACGGCTGGGAGGTCTCCTCGATGTGTGTCCCGATCAGGATCGGCGAGCAGCATCTCGGGGTGGCGCATTCGGCCGGCCCGACCGGCGACGTTCCCGACGACGAGGCCCGTCGCCTGCTCGAACTCGTCGCGCGCCGTGTCGGCTCGCGCATCGCCGGCCTCCGGGCGGAACGCCGGCCGGCCGAGTACGTGGCGCTCGACCCGCTCACCCGGTTGCCCAATCACACCGCGGTCCAGCGTCGACTCCGGGAACTTCTCGATTCCAATACCCCGTTCTCGGTCGCGCTGTGCGACGTGGACTCGTTCTCCGGCTACAACGAGTCGCACGGAGCCGACAGTGGCGACGCTGCCCTGCGCCTGTTCGCCGATGTCCTCGGAGCGACGCTGCGACCGGGGGACCTCATCGCCCGGTTCGCCGGCGACCGCTTCCTGTGCCTCTTTCCGAACTGTTCCTCGGTGAACGCCGCGTCAGCCATGGAACGGGTTCGGGAGGCGTTGGTGCTCGAGTTCGCGCTTCTCGAGATCGACCCGTTCACGACGAGCGTCGGAATCGCCGACGTCTCTGACGGCGCGGGCGTCGAGGAGTTGCTCGAGGTCGCCGACGTCGCTCTCGCCGTCGCCAAGAACCAGGGTGGCAACCGCGTCGTGCGCAACCACTTCGGCGAGAGTCACCTCACCGGCTGAACCTGTTCTGTTGTACAAAGCGCGCGCCTGACCGCGCGCTTTGTACAACAGAACGGGTTCGGGGGTCGGTCTCAGCGACTGCTGCCGTGCACCTTGCAGGTCGCTGAGTGACTGGCGGGGCTGACGCGAACCACGAGACGCCGCCCGCAGCGGACGCAGAAGCGGTCGGGATCGAGCGGGCGAGCGCACGCACCGTCGCACTCCGTCACCGGCCTGCCGCAGTACCCGCAGTGCATCGGGACCAGCGCAATCATCCAATCGACCGCCGCGGCAACGTCGACCGCTACCGTGAATCGGTCACGGTCGGCGAGCCACACACGGTTGCGCCGATGGAGATCGTCGTCATCGTCGTAGCGGTTCAGGAACACGAGCACGGGAACGTCCTCGGTGACGACGCCGGCGTCAGTGAGGCGGGCGACCGAAAGCCGAACGGCGTTGATGGTGCCGAGCCCGGCGTCGGCCACCAGCACGACGCCGTCAGGAGCGATCGCCGCGGCGAGGGCCGCACCGTCGCCGTCACTCGCGGCGGGCGAACCGACGCCGCCTGCCAACTCCACCAGCCCGACGTCGGCAGCGCGCACCCCCCACGAACCGGCGACTTCCGACGCCAACTCCTCGATGGTCGGAGCGGGCAGCCCGGTCGCCTCGGCCGCCATCGGCGGAGCCATCGGAACCGGATACCGCCGATGAGCGGGACAGACGACGAGGTCGGACTCGCCAGTGACAACAGCGAGCAGGGCAGCGTCGCTCGGATCGTCGGGGCCACCCGACTGCGCCGGTTTGCGGGCCTCCACAGCCCAGGAGTCCGCGACGAGCCGAGACGCCAGTTCGACCGAGACCCAGGTCTTGCCGATGTCGGTCGCCGTCCCCGCAATGACGACGACGCGATGTGGTCGCGCACTCATGCCGAGCCGTCTCCTGTTTCGTGCCGGAGGTCGACCCCGACACCGCCGAACGCCTCGACGAGTCGGTCGACATCGGCGATCGAATGGGCGGCGGACAGCGCTATCCGAAGCCGCGACGCACCGACGGCGACGCTCGGCGGTCGGATCGCCGGAACGAGGAATCCTGCGCCGAGGAGCGCTGCGCTGACGTCAAGCGCTCGTCGTTCATCCCCGAGAACAATCGGCACGACGGCGCTTTCATGGCCGGGGCGAAGCCGATCGACATTGAAGCGCAACGCCGCCGTGAGTGCAGCACCCTCCGGTGACTTCACGACGGCGAGGGCGGCCAACGCCGCCGCTGCCGCCGACGGCGGAGACGCGGTCGAGAAGATCAACGAGCGGGCAGTGTTGCGGAACCAGTCGACCATCGCCGTCGGCCCGGCGACGAAACCGCCGAGGCTCCCGAGTGACTTGGAGAGCGTTCCCACCACCAACCACTCACACGTCGCCCCGAGCAGCAGGTCCGCGCCGGACCCGGCGAACACCGCGTGAGCGTCGTCGACGACGAGCAGCGCGCCGGTGGAGGCTGCGACGTCGGCGAGGTCGGCGAGCGGAGCGACGTCGCCGTCCATCGAGAAGACCGAGTCGGTCACGACGATCGGCCGCCGACCGTCGCGACGATGGGCCACAACCGCAGCCGCGGCGGCGTCGACGTCGACGTGGGGGTAGACGGAGACGGGCACGCCGGCGAGCCGGGTGCCGTCGATGATCGACGCGTGGTTCAACTCATCGCTCACGACCGCGACCGGCTCGCCCGTCGAGACCCCCAACCGGGCGAGCGCCGTGATCGTGCCGACGTTCGCGGCGTACCCCGACGCAAACAGCAACGCAGCGTCGGTGTGCTTCCATCGGGCCAGTTCGCTCTCGAGTTCGTCGTGCACCGGACGGGACCCGACGACGAGGCGAGACGCCCCGCTGCCGGTACCCATCCCCTCGATCGCCTCGATGGCCGCAGCTCGCACCGCCGGGTGCTGGGACAGCCCCAGGTAGTCGTTCGAGGCGAACTGCACGACCGAGCGACCGTCGGGCAACGTCGTCGAGACCCCGCCGCCGGACAGGCTCCGCACGTCACGCCACCGGTTGGCGGATCGCAGATCGGCCCCCGCCTGTGCGGCGGCGTCGGACCACCCGAATTCCTGCTCCACTGGTACCTCCCGGTACCCTTTCCTCCGCGTCGGAGGGCCGCACCGTTCCCGGGAACGTACCGGCCCCACCCGCACCCCCACCACCTCCGGAGACATCGTGACCGACACCGCCCTCTCCTCCGCCGAGGACTCCCCCGACGAGCTCTCCGCCGACGAGCTGATCGCCGCCGCCCGCACCAAGCTGATCGACGACGCCGGCTGGTTGACGCTGGAGGAGGTCACAGCGCTCTCGAACCTTCCGAGCCGCCGCCTCGGCGACCTCATGGCGCTCGCTCACGACGTTCGGCTCGCTCGCTGTGGCGACACGGTCGAGGTCGAGGGCATCCTCTCTGTCAAGACCGGCGGTTGTCCCGAGGACTGCCACTTCTGCTCCCAGTCGGCGCAGTTCGACACGCCGGTCGCGGCGACACCGTTCCTCGATACCGAGGAGGTCCTGGCAGCGGCGCGTGAGACAGCGGAGCTGGGTGCCAGCGAGTTCTGCATCGTGCTGGCGGTGCGTGGCCCCGACGAGAAGACGATGGACCGCATCCTGGAGCTCGTGCCGATCATCGGTGACGAGACCGGGCTCAACGTCGCCGTTTCGGCCGGCATCCTGGACGAATCGCAGGCCCGACGGCTCGCCGAAGGTGGCGTCCACCGCTACAACCACAACCTCGAGACGTCCCGCTCCTACTTCCCCCAGGTCGTCACCACTCACGACTTCGACGAACGCTGGGAGACGTGCGAGCTCGTCAAAGCCAACGACATGGAGCTGTGCTGCGGGGTGCTCCTCGGCATGGGCGAGACCGACGCGCAGCGGCTGGAACTCATCGGCCACCTCCAGGAGCTTCGCCCTCAGGAGGTGCCGGTCAACTTCTTGAATCCCCGACCGGGCACGCCGCTGGAACTCAAGCCGATCACGCCCGCCAAGGACGCACTCAAATGGGTGGCGCTGTTCCGCCTGGCGCTCCCCGAGGTCATCCTCCGCTACGCCGGCGGCCGCGAGATCACACTCGGCGACATGCAGGAAGCCGGCATGACCGCCGGCATCAACGCGCTCATCGTCGGCAACTACCTCACCACGCTCGGTCGTTCGCCAAACGAGGACCTCGACATGTTGGATCGGCTCTCGATGCCGGTCGGGATCCTGTCCAAGGTCGTCTGATCTCGTGGAGGGGGGCGTCGACCGCCTCCTTGGCCTCGATCGGCGACACGTCTGGCACCCCTATGCCTCGATGCCGGGGGTTCACGACCTGCGCTTCGTCGAATCGGCCGAAGGGGTACGCCTCCGTACCGTCGACGGCGACGGAAACCGCCGCGAGCTGATCGACGGCATGAGCTCGTGGTGGGCGGCGATCTGGGGTTACCGCCATCCGGCGCTCGACGCTGCCGCGCACGCCCAGATCGACACGATGAGCCACGTGATGTTCGGCGGCCTCACCCACGAGCCGGCGATCGAGTTGGCGACCCGGCTCGTTGACCTGTCGCCGAACGGCCTGGAGCACGTCTTCCTGTGCGATTCGGGTTCGGTGTCGGTCGAGGTGGCGATCAAGATGAGCCTCCAGTACTGGCGCTCGGTCGGCATGCCGGCGAAGCGACGACTGCTCACCTGGCGGGGCGGGTACCACGGCGACACGTTCCACCCGATGTCGGTGTGTGACCCCGACGGCGGTATGCACGCGCTGTGGCGTGGCGTGCTCCCAGAGCAGGTGTTCGCCGACGCTCCCCCCGGAGGGTTCGACGACGAGCCCGATCCCGCGTACGTCGAGTCGCTCGCCGACCTCGTCGAGCAGCACGCCGACGACTTGGCCGCGATCGTCGTCGAGCCGGTGGTGCAGGGGGCCGGCGGAATGCGCTTCCACTCCCCCGCCTACCTGAGGGCGTGGCGGGACTTGGCCGACGAGCACGACGTGCTGTTGGTGTTCGATGAGATCGCAACCGGCTGGGGTCGGAGTGGCGCGATGTTCGCTGCCGATCACGCCGGCGTGAGCCCCGACGTGATGTGCGTCGGCAAGGCACTCACCGGCGGCTACCTCTCGATGGCGGCGACCCTGTGCACGCCGAGGGTCGCTGAGGGGATCTCGCAGGGCGATGTCCCGGTGCTCGCCCACGGCCCGACCTTCATGGGCAACCCGTTGGCCGCGGCGGTAGCCAACGCGTCGCTGGGGTTGCTCGGAACCGTGGATTGGCGTGGCGAGGTCGCCCGCATCGAGGCGGGACTGCGCGCCGGTCTGGCCCCGGCGCGCGAGATCCCAGGCGTGCGCGATGTCCGGGTTCTCGGAGCCATCGGCGTCGTCGAGCTCGACCACGACGTCGACATCGCCGCCGCCACGGCCGCCGCCGTCGAGACGGGTGTGTGGCTCCGCCCGTTCCGGAACCTCGTCTACACGATGCCGCCATACGTCACGGCCGACCTCGACGTCGCCACGATCTGCCGGGCCGTGGTGGCCGCCGCGCAGGCCGGGTGATCGAGCTGAGCATCGACCGGGCGGCGCTCACGTTACGGCTGCGAATTAGGACCAGAGCCTCGTTGCGGTTGCCAGGCCCGCCTCGCTCGCCGCAATGCCGAGGGCAATCGACGCGACTACGTACAGCACCGCGCCGGGGAGCCGGTCGGCACGGGTGAGTGAGGTGGTGTCGACCACGAACGTCGAGAACGTGGTGAACGACCCGATGAACCCGACAGTGACCGATCGAGTCATGTCCTCGGTCCAGCCGCGGCCGATAGCCCACGTCAACACGAACCCCAGAAGAAACGATCCGAGAACATTGACAAGCAGCGTGGCCCACGGAAACCGTTGCGGGCCGACGGCGAGTCCGACCCCGTAGCGGCTGAGCGCTCCGGCGGCGCCGGCCGCTCCGATCAGAAGTACTCGCATCTCGTCGACCCTATCGGCGCTCAGCGCAGCCGTTCGGCGGCGAGGTTCCGGACCTCGCGTTTGAGCACCTTGCCCGAGGCGTTGGTCGGAAGTTCATCGACGAACAGCACCTGTCGCGGGCGTTTGAAACCGGCGAGCCGGCCTCGAGCCCACGCCATCACGCCGTCAGCGCTGGGGTCGGTGCCGGGGCGTGCCACGGCGACCAACACCACACGCTCGCCCCAGCGCTCGTCAGGCACGCCCACGACCGCGACCGCCGCGAGGTCAGGGTGCTCGCTGAGCACGTCCTCGACTTCGAGCGACGCGACGTTCTCGCCGCCGGACACGATGATGTCCTTGCTGCGGTCGACGATGTAGAGGTACCCCTCATCGTCGAAGCGGCCGATGTCGCCGGTGCGGAACCATCCGTCGACGAACGCCGCTTCGTTGGCCTCGGGCCGATCCCAGTAGCCGGGAACTACCTGGTCGCCACGGATCAGGATCTCGCCGTCGTCCGCCAGTCGGATCGCGGCGAGAGGACCCACCTTGCCGCAGGACGAGAGCAGGTGCGGCTCGTCGACAGCAGCACGCCGGTGGGCTTCGGCGTCGAGGAACACGGCGTTGCCCGACAGCTCGGTCATCCCATAGCCCTGCCCGAAGCCACACCCGAACTCGGCGAGCCCCCGCTGCAGTACGTCGCGGGGGATCGCGGACGCGCCGTAGAACACGTGACGAAGCGACGACAGATCGAACGACGCACGCTCGGGGTGATCGAGGAGCATGGCGATCATCGTCGGCGCCAGCGAGATCGTCGTGACCCGGTGGCGCTCGATCGCCGCCATGACCGGCACGGCATCGAACTTGGGCACCAGCACCACCGGCCGCCCACGGAAGTGCAGGTGCACCACTCCGTAGGACGCGACGTGGAAGAGCGGAAACGGGAAAAGATAGGTGTCGTCGGGACCGACCGGGCGCGCCAGCGCCGTGGCCATGACGCCGGCCATGAGGCTCCGGTGCGTGAGCATCGCGCCCTTCGGCCGTCCGGTCGTGCCACTCGTGTGGATGATCCACGCGGTCGCACGGTCGTCGGTTGCGATCCTCTCCCGCCCGACGTTCTGTACCGCACTGAGTTCGCCGAGTTCGTCGGATCGAAGCTCGAGAACCGGCGACACGTCGGCGATCAGGTCGGCGATCTCCGATTCGACGAGCCGGGTGTTGGCGAACATCGCGACCACCCCGACCATTGGCGCCGCGTACATGAGCACCACGACCTCGGGCCGGTTGTCCGAGACGATCGCGATGCGGTCACCCGGATCGGTCCGCTCGGCGAGCCACCCAGCAGCGACCTCGATGTCCGCCCACAACTCGGCAAAGGTCCACGACCGGTCCTCGAAGACCAACGCCGTCGTGTCGGGGGTCCGGACCGCAGCGAACTCGACGACCTCATGGAGCAGCACGGCTGTCGACTCAGCGCGGAGCGCGGCCGGTCCAGGCGAGGTACCTCTCCGCCGCTGTCGCGTCGGCGGGCGGATCCAATTCGGGACCGAAGGCGCCGTTCTCGCCGCGCACCATGTCTTTGGGGAACGGATCGATGTAGTCGTGGGAGAACTCGATGAGGTCGTCGGGCAAGACCACGTCGATGCCGAGACCGTGGCCTATGTCCCACGCATGGATGTAGAGGTCCATGGCCGGGAACGCGAGACGGTCGCGAACGGTGCGCTTGCCCATGGGCGTATCCATCACCAGGTCGAGATCGGCACCCTCGACCGCGGCACGCGCCGCCAGCGCGAGGCCTGCCCAGTAGTCCGACGGTCGACCCACTACCAGCTCGCCAGGGGTCGCGGCATCGGGGAAAGACGGCTGCTCGCCGGACAAGAGTTTGATGCCCATGTCGACCGATGAACCCAGGTGGCCGAGCACGTCGAGATTGGTCCACCCGGCACACGCCGAGGGTTTGTTCCAGTCGTCGACACCGACGGCGTCGACCACCGAGGAGAAGACATCGAGACCGGACACGAAGAGTTGCTCTGAGGAGGTCACGGCGCGGAGCCTACCGGTGGCTCCTGACGTGGAACTTCCGGCCCGTCAGACGCCGGTCGTGCCGTCGGCGGCCTGGCGCAACAGGTCGGCATGGCCGGCGTGGCGGGCGGTCTCCTCAATCAGGTGCAGCACGATCCAGCGCAACGAGTAGTGAGTACCCCGGTCGATTCGCCGGCTCGTAGCGACCGACAGATCGTCGAGCGAGTGCGACGCGACCACCGAACGGCTGCGCTCACACGCCTCCTCGTAGCGCCGGAGAAGCCAGCTGGGGTCGTCGTCGAGCGCTGTCCGGAACTCCCAGTCGGGATCCGCGTCCCAATCGACATCGGCAAAGGGCTCGGGGATCTGACGCCCTAGGAACTCCTCCTGGAACCACGAGTCCTCGACGAGCGCGAGGTGCTTGAGCAGTCCGGCGAGCGTCAGGTCGGAGGTCGGCAACGTGGTCGCAAGCTGGTCCTTGTCTAACCCTGAGACCAGCCGGACTACCGCAGCTCGCTGCGCGTCGAGAAACTGCGCGAGCGAGGTTCGTTCGTCCACCCGGAGGGCGGGTTCGGCCTGATCTTCCACTCTCGGGAAGCTATCTGAGCCGACCAGACCGAGGAGCGTGGTACAGTGGTAGCCGTGACGAGCACCGCTCTTCTCCTTCTCATGTAGGCAAGTGCCTCTCCCTCCCACCGGAGGCGAGGTACTTGCCGAAGCTCCTGCGCCTCCGGGCACGGGAGCTTCTTTGATTTTCGGACCGAACCGGCTGCCGCCACCCCATCACCGAGCAAGCGAGCACACCATGCCTCCCACCCCTGCACAGCCCAAGAAGATGCCGTTCGAGAAGTACCGGGCCTTCGTGCCGCTCGAGCTGCCTGACCGTCGCTGGCCGGACAACAAGCTCACCAAGGCGCCGCGCTGGTGCGCCGTCGACCTCCGCGACGGCAACCAGGCGCTGATCGACCCGATGGACCCGGTTCGCAAACTGCGCATGTTCCAGACGCTGGTGGCCATGGGCTTCAAGGAGATCGAGGTCGGGTTCCCATCAGCGAGCCAGACCGACTACGACTTCGTTCGCCAGCTGATCACCGACGACCTCATCCCCGACGACGTGACGATCCAGGTACTGACGCAGTGCCGCGAGGAACTGATCGAACGCACCTACGAGTCGCTGGCCGGCGCTCCACGGGCGATCGTCCACTTCTACAACTCCACGTCGATCCTGCAGCGCAAGGTCGTGTTCGGGCTCGACAAGGAGGGCATCACCGCCATCGCTGTGAACGCTGCCCGCTACTGCAAGAAGCTCGAGCAGCAGTACCCCGAGACCGAGTTCCGCTACGAGTACTCGCCGGAGAGCTACACCGGCACCGAGATCGAGTACGCCGTCGAGATCTGCAACGCCGTCGCCGAGGTGATCGAGCCGACGCCGGAGCGTCCCCTCATCATGAACCTGCCGGCGACCGTCGAGATGTACACGCCCAACATCTACGCCGACACCATCGAGTGGTTCCTGCGGACGATCCGAAACCGCGAGTCGATCGTTCTGTCACTGCACCCCCACAACGACCGCGGGTGCGCCGTCGCCGCTGCCGAGTTGGGGGTTCTGGCCGGCGCCGACCGGGTGGAGGGCTGCCTGTTCGGCAACGGCGAGCGCACCGGCAACGTCGATCTGGTCACGTTGGCGATGAACCTGTTCAGCCAAGGTGTCGACCCCGAGCTCGACATCAGCGACATCGACGCGCTGCGTCGAACCGCCGAGTACTGCAACCGCCTGCCCGTTCACGAACGGCATCCGTACGTGGGCGACCTCGTCTACACCGCGTTCTCCGGATCGCATCAGGACGCCATCAAGAAGGGCTTCGCTGCGCTGTACGCCGAGGCCGACGCGGCCGGCAAGGGCCAGGACTACGACACGTGGGCCGTTCCGTATCTTCCGATCGATCCCGCGCACGTCGGCCGCAGCTATGAGGCCGTCATCCGGGTCAACAGCCAGTCGGGCAAGGGTGGAGTCGCCTACATCATGGAGACCGAGCACGGCTTCTCTCTGCCTCGACGGCTCCAGATCGAGTTCTCAAAGACGATCCAGGCGGTCGTCGAGGACACCGGCACGGAGATCACGCCGGGTGCGATGTGGGACCACTTCCAGGAGATCTACCTCCCCGACGAGCCGAGCCTTCGGCTTCGGTCGCACGAGGTCGTGAGCGCCGATGACGACACCACGACGATCACCGCGCACGTGACGGTCGACGGCGCCCCGGCGACGTGGACTGGAGTGGGTAATGGGCCACTGTCGGCGTTCGTCAGCGCGATGAGGGACGGACTGGGCCTGTCGCTCGACGTCGTCGACTACCAGGAGCACTCGACGGGCAACAACGCCGACGCGTCAGCCGTCGCATACGTGGAGACGGTCGACGACGACAACACCATCCGCTGGGGCATCGCCCGCCACCACAACACCAGCACGGCGTCGCTGCTCGCCGTGTTGTCTGCCGCCGAACGCGTGCGGCGCGAACAGCGGGCGGCTCGCGGCTAGCCCCGGCTGGGCCCTTGCGTTCGACCATATGAAACGAAAACGACGAATGCCGGAGCGGTTCCGCTCCGGCATTCGTGGTTACTTCCGTGATCTGGTCGGTGTCCGCCACTTCGTGGCGCCGCCCAACCCGCCGCGGCGCAGGTCTTCCTTAGAAGACGCAGTGAAGGGTGGTGGGACCCTCGAGGATCGTGAGGGTGCACGGACCCACGGGGATCTGGCAAGCAGCGGTGGCGAACGGAATCGCCATCACCATGGAAGCAAGCAGCACTCGTGAAGAACGACGCATGACGGGGTACCCCTTTTCGTTGAATGTATGACCGCTGTCACAATTGTCGGTTATCAGGCTGCAAGTCAAGCATCCTCGCCGCATTTCAACTCGGATCCCTCTCCCAACCCTGACGGTCGAGTACCCGCTGTGAGGATTCTCAGACCTGATCGAGGAGGGTCCTCTGACACGGTCGAGTCGTCGCCGGTCGGCGGCTCAGCCAGCCCTCCACGTGCGGCGTTCCGGCCCGGCTTCGCCGGCGGCCAGCAACGTCGCCCGCTCGGGCCGAACGTGAATCAGCACCACGCCGGAGTCGTCAGCTCGGCCGAAGAACGCCGACGCGTCGTAACTCCACTCCGACCACCGCCGCTGCTTGGTGGACACGTCGTCGACGAGCACCGCGTTCCCCCAGACGTAAACCTCCGCAGACCCCTCCCACATGAGCGCGACCGGGGGGTGGACGGCGATGTTCCGCGCCTTGCTGGAGTCACGTCGGGTTTGTGCCCAAACGCCATCAGTGTCGGCGAGACAAGAGACGACAGCCACGGCCGGCCGACCGTCAGGGCCCACTGTGGCGAGGTGAGCGAGACCGGTCAGGTGGGGTACGACATCGTCGATCCAGTCCATCTCGCCATGATCTCAGTTCGACCCGCCGGGCGCTGCCCTACCGCCGGCGAAACTTGTGCTCCACCGAGCCAGGTCGTCGGCGTCAAAGCCGGCGGCAACGCGGGCGTCGACGTTGAACGGCGGCACCAACAGCAACGAGTGTTCCTCGACGAGCCGCTCGAACTCCGGGACCGGGTCGAGCGCACGACTGGCGCAGGTCACCCGGAACCACCGGGCGCCGGCCGCGACGTGTCCGACCTCGTCACGCAAGACGATTCGCAGCACATCGGCCGATTCGGCATCGCCGTGTCGCTCGAACCGTTCGATCAGCCCTGGGGTGACGTCAAGGCCACGGGCCTCGAACACGAGCGGAACCAGTGCCATCCGAGCGACCACATCGTCTGCGGTACGAACCGCGATATCCCAGAGCCCGTCGTGACAACCGAGGTCGCCGTACGCCCCTCCCGACGCTGCGAGCCGGCGCTCCAACAGGTCGAAGTGCGAGAGCTCCTCGGACGCGATTCGTACCCAGTCCCGGTAGTAGTCGGCAGGCATGGCGGCGAACCGGTGGACCGCGTCGAGCGCAAGGTTCACCGCGTTGGCCTCGATGTGCGCCAGCGCGTGGAGCGTGGCGAAGCGACCAGCGGGGCTCCCCCAGGTCCGGCGTTTCAGGTCGCGTGGAGCGACGTAGGTGATTCGTGCAGATCTTCCGACCTCAACCACTGGGACGATGTTCACGGGACCGTCCGCAGCCATGGGCCAGCTCTCCGATTCGACAGCAGCGACCATCGTCGCGATGCGGTCTCGCTTGTCCTCGGGCTCAGAGAGTCGGAGTGCCTCGCCGGCGAGGATCCGGACGTCTGCGATCACGGTCGGCCACGGTACCCCCACGTAGGGTTCAGTCATGACCGTCGCTCTTCTCCTCCACGGCGTCCCCGAGACCGCTGCGATCTGGAACGACCTTGCCGCCGAACTCGGGGACGATGTCCGGGCTCTCGCTCTGCCAGGGTTCGGCTGTGACACCCCCGACGGGTTCGACGGCTCGATGCACGCCTACGCCCAATGGTTGACGCAACAGGTCCAGTCGATCGCCGCTGAGACAGGTGGGCCGGTCGACCTCGTCGGACATGACTGGGGTGGGATCCTGACGGCTCGCCTCGCGACGATGCCGCCGGTCGGGTTGCGCTCGTGGGCCACCGATGCGCCAGCCGCGCTGCGCGAGGGTTTTCGGTGGCACGATCTCGCACAGATCTGGTTGACCGAAGGTGCGGGAGAACGGTTCTGGGCCGACCTGCTCGCCGATCGCGAGGCGGCAGCTGCGCTTCTCACGGGTTTTGGGCTGAGCCTCGAACACGCGGTCGAACTGATCGATGCCGCGGACGACCGAATGGTTGACAGCATTCTTCGCCTCTACCGATCGTCGGGTGACCTTGGCACCGAGTGGGTCGTCACCGCTCCCAGCCCGGTGCCCGGCCTCGTGATCGCCGTTGCCGACGATCCGCTCGTGAGCGTCTCGGCCAACACCGAGATGGCGGAACTGCTCGGAGCGCAGGTCGCGATCCTCGATCACGGTGGGCACTTCTGGCCGTACGAGGCTCCGGCCGACGCCGCGGCCGCGTTGCAGGCGTTCTGGACGTCGCTCGCCTGACCCGCTGACCGGCGGCTGTCGGGGTGAAGCTTTCCGGCCGAATGGCATACACAATTGTGTATATAACAGCGCTACGCTGCTCTCATGGACGCCGCCTCGATCCTTCGGACTGCGCGCCGCCGCCAAGGCCTGACCCAGGCAGAGGTGGCGCTACGCGTAGGCACAAGCCAGCCGGTGATCTCCGCGTACGAACACGGCACCCGCGACCCGTCCGTAACCACGCTCAGCCGCCTCATCGCAGGCACCGGCGAACACCTCGAACTGCGGCTCGCAGACACCGGTTCCAAGGCCGTGACACCCGCCGCCGACCGGGGTGCTGCTCTGGTCGACGTGCTACTCCTCGCTGACGCGATCCCAGTCCGTCGCGCGCCAGGTCCCCTTCTGTTTCCCCGGATCGACTCGACCCGACGCTGACCGTGCCGTCCCTCCCCGAGCGCGTGCTGGCGATCGACCGGGCCTTCTCCCACATCTCCCACGCGTTCGGTGGCGCGCTTGCCCTCGCGTACCACGCCGAACCGCGGGCAACCCGCGACATCGACGTCAACGTGTTCGTACCACCAACGGAGGCCCGTGAGGTGCTCCGACTCCTCGGTCACCTTGGAGCCGACGTTGCCGGTGCCCACGAGGGAGCCGAGCGTGACGGTCAGGTTCGAGTCATGTGGGACACCACGCCAGTCGACGTGTTCTTCTCCTACGACCCGTTCCACGATGCCGCCGACCACGGGGCGGTATCCGTCGACTTCGCCGACGATACGATCCGGGTCCTGTCCGCGACCCATCTCACCGTCTGCAAGGCGGTCTTCGATCGGCCGAAGGACTGGGTGGACATCGACGCAATGCGCGCCGCCGACGCAGGAATCGACACCGCCGAGGTCGTGCGGTGGGTCGGTCGGATCTGTGGGGATCGCGACCAGCGCTTCGAACGCGTGGTGGCGGTCCTCACGACCTGAGGCGAACGTGACGGCCCGGCCCGGCTGCGTCCACAATCGTCGGATGACCTCGCCGCTCGCCGACCTCAACGTGATCGACCTGTCGACGGTGGTGGCCGGCCCGGGCTGCACCCGCTACCTCGCCGACTTCGGCGCCACCGTCATCAACGTCGAACGGCCGCCCGACGGCGACACCACCCGCTCGATGGGCTTTACCGATCCTGACGACCCTGATGGCACCTCGCTCTTCTGGAAGCTCATCGGGCGCAACAAGCGTTGCGTGGTACTCGACCTCAAGGCCCCCGGTGACGTCGATCGTCTGCTTCGTCTCGTCGAAGGTGCCCATGTCCTCGTCGAGAACCTGCGGCCGGGTGGGCTCGAGAAGCTGGGAATCGGCCCCGACGTTCTGTTGGAGCGAAACCCCGGCCTCGTGATCACGCGTGTGACCGGGTTCGGCCAGGACGGGCCGTATGCGGGAAGACCCGGATTCGCGACGATCGCCGAGGCGATGTCGGGTTTCGCCGGTCTCAACGGCGAACCCGACGGCGGCCCGTTGCTGCCCCCGATCGCGCTCACCGACGAGCTGACGGCGATGGCCGCAGCGTTCGCCACGATGGTCGCCGTTCACAGCGGGGTTGGGCAGGTCGTCGACGTGAACCTGCTCGAGACGTTGCTCCAGACGATGGGCCCGCTCCCCGCAGCGTTCGCCGCGTCGGGGTACCTCCAGCCCCGGCTCGGTTCAGGCATTCCGTACTCGGTGCCACGGGGAACGTGGCAAGCGGCCGATGGCCGATGGATCGCGGTGAGCAGCAGCCACGAGACCGTTGCGCGTCGCGTCCTCGCACTGGTTGGGCTCGGCGATCGGCCCGAACTCGAGTCGTTCGCTGGCCGTGTCGCGAACCGGGACCTGATCGACAACCGGATGGCTACGTGGATCGGCGAACGCGACTCTGCCGAGGTACTCGCGGCGTTCGACAAGGCTGAGGCCGCGGCGGCACCGATCTACGACATGGCCGACGTCACCGCCGACCCGCACCTCGCCGAGCGAGGAGCGCTTCCCACCGTGGATGGCGTGACGATGCAAGGCCTCGTCGCTCGCCTGTCGGAGACGCCCGGCGCGATCCGCCACGCGGGCCGTCGACTCGCCGAGGATCAGGGGATCCTGGCCGCCGACGACCCATGGGGCGCGGCACGGGCCCGGCAGGCGCGCTGAAGCGAGCCTGCCGGGCGATGTGATCTGTCGGGGCCTACTCGACCACCCGCCTCCGTTCTCCCGTCACCAATCCCCGACAGAAGGGGTTTGGTGACAGGAGAAGGTCGGCGGATTGGCGACGCCGGCCCGTCAGACGGCTTGGGCGGGTGGCGCTGGGCCAGGTCGGGTGCGCTGGTGCTGTTGGCACCAATGCTTCCGGCCCACGCGGTGGTGATCCAGGCCCAGCCGTCATCACCTATGTGTACCGACCAGCCGGTCCGGTGCACGACCCCGCGGTGCCGGCGGCACAACAGCACTCCTGCCAGCAACATCGGTCGGGCCGCCGTCGACCCAATGCACCACATGGTGGGCATCACAACGGTGCGGGAGCGCCCCACACCCCGGAAACACACACCCACCATCACGGCGTGCCAGCGCACGCCGCTGATCGCGGGTGAAGAACCGCTCCGTACGCCCAAGATCCAACGGAACACCCAACGCGTCGAGGATCACCGGCCCCACATCCAGATCACACATCAACGGGCCCAGGGCTTGGCGACGGTGGGCGACGTTGAAGCGGTCGTACACGATGTCAGGCACCTGCCAGTTGAACACCAGCGTCGCCTCCGACCTAGCGGTGCTACGCCCGACACAACACCCCGAACACACCCGACCAGTAGCGGGCACGGAGCCGCCGGGTGCAGCAGTCGGCTCAGCGTCCGGTTCGGGACCCTGGTCGGGTTCGGGACCCTGGTCGGGTTCGGGACCGGGATCCGGCTCGGGGAGAGGTTCGTCGACAAACCGGCCGCCGGCACCGGCGATCGCGGCCCGCCGGCACAGTTCCTCCAACGCCAACGCCCGCAACGTGGCCCGGTTCGGGATAGCGACCTCACCGGCGGTCGCGTCCGCATCGGCGGCCCACAGCTTGTACAGGTCATCAGCGGTCTGTTCGATCGCCTCACGCACCGTCACCGCCGCAGGCCCCACCAACCTGCCAGAAACATCGGTCCCCTCCGACGTGCCCCGCACCGTCAACCGGTTCGCATACACATCCTCATCAGGGTCATACCCGCCGTCCTGATCCAACAACGCCGCAACCGTGCGCACATGAGTCCGCCACGCCTCAAACACCATCCCCGCCGCCTGATCGATCAGCTCGGCTTCGACCTGACGGAACTCCGAGACGATCCTCGGGTTGACCGCACCGGCCATCACCCTCGCATGCTCAAACCCGATCTCACCCGACACCAACGCCGCGGCTGTCACCGGAAGCTCTGTCCGCAACGCCCGCGCCACTGCCACCAGCTGGGTCCCGGCGCGACCGGAGATCCCCACCTCCCGCGCCAACCAGCGGCCGGTCGCCAACCCGTCAGAGATGTCGGTGGTGCCGCGGACATCCAGTTCGCCGACCACCAACGCCCGCACCGCATCCAACCGGCGCCGCGCCGCCTCGATCTTCCGGGCCGTATCCAACAACGTCTGATCGGCCGCCTCGATCACCGGGACCACACCGTCCAACACCTCAGCAAGCTCGCCCCAGAACATACGTTCGATCGTAGCGAGCACCACTGACACTCAACCCCGAGGCGGCGCGAGCAGATCCCTCGATTCGCGCCCCGACCAGCTGCGCTGTTCTCAAGGTTCGTCGTCCGTGAGCCGCAATGGAGCCCGGCCCTCTCGGGCCGGGAAGGGCAGGTCAATCGCCGACGGCCGACTCCTAACGGTCGACGAGGACTACCCCGAAGCGAACACCCGGATGTCGATCGATACCACCGCTCACACCGGCGCTCACCCAATACAGCTCCTTACGCCTGCGCTTCCCCTCGATCTCGCGTCGCTGACCGTCGACCTGCAAGAAATGCGAGCGAACACAAAGACGAGACGCACGATTCCGACGAGCGCCGAGCTTCGCACCTTCAACCGTCCCGAGCCCGAGCAGGCGCTGGCCGCTAGCCCCGGCGGCGGACTCGTCGGCCGCTGCCAACCGCCGTGCGCTTCAGCGTGGTCCTGAGGTTGACCCGGTCTGACGGACACCTACCTTGGCCTGATGAGGCCAGAACGGAGTGTCCATGTCAGCGAAGTCCAACCGTAGCCGGCGGAAGTTCACGAGCGAGTTCAAGGCTGAGGCGGTGGCGATGGTCGCGGCGTCGGCTGGCAGTGGATCTCCTCGTCCCGCGACTTCGCAGTTGCTGCCGACGGTATCGGCGATCCACGCGACCTTGCCCCCGCGATGGTCCCGCAGAACCCGGTTCGTCGACCTGGACCTCGGCAACCCCGGTCGTCGCCGGCCGCCACCCCAAGAAGCAACGTGACTGGGAAGAGCAAGTGCGCGATGAACTCAGGCGAGACCTCGCACTTCGCGATCTGCCCGAAGCCGACATCGAGCTCGCCCCGTGGGTTGGGCGTTTCACGTCGACTCGTCCCCGATCTGGGCGATCTGCCCATGGAACCAGCTCCCCCAGATTCCGAGCGACGCTGACGTTCCGGAACCGGTACGAACCCTCTCGCCGATCTGCCTCGGCGCTCATGCGCACTTCGGGCTCGGACTCTTCGTACCGGACTGACCGCAGCACCGCGCTACCGCCCGCCCGGCTGACCGGACTCATACCGGCGTGCAGACCTCGAGCTCGGTGCCGTCGACATCGCGGAAGAACAGCGACCATTCGTCGCCAAGCTGCTGGATCTCGCCGATGTCGGCACCAGCGGCTTCCAGCCGACCGCGAACATCGTCGAGCGCTGCGCGATCCGCAACGGCGATGCCGAAGTGATCGATGGCACCCCGCCGCCCGATCGTGCGTCGCTCACCGATGATCGCGCTCGCCTCCACCTCGAAGACGTTGAGCGCCGCCCCGCCGCCCAGGTCGATGATGGCCATCCGGGGGTGATCGCCCTTTGCCTCCATCTCGAAGACGGTGTCCGCGTCGAACACCTTCAGGTACCAGGCCTTGAGGCGGTCGAGGTCGGTCGTGAGGGTCGCCACATGGTTGAATCCGGTCGTGATCGCCATCGCAGTAAGCTGTCGCTTGGTACTCACTTTATTGAATATGGAGAACATAAACTGAAA
>JAIBBP010000232.1 GCA_019694615.1 Microthrixaceae bacterium
TCGGGCCGACCCACGAGTCGACAATGACGATCGAAGAGTGGACTGCAAGCATCGCGGCGAACGTGGCACCGGCGCTCCGCCAGGTCCGGCCATTGCGCCGGAGCCACTGGCTGATGGCCGCGTTGAGGACGACGAGCAGTCCGACCCCGACGGCCAGGCCGAGATCGGACGCTTCCACGTCGGGAAGTACCTGGGCGAAGATCACGCTGACGAGTGCGAGGAGCAGAACCTTCTCGGCGAGAACTCCGGACCAGAACTGCTCGTGTCCAGTCGGCGTTTCGTCGAGCGGCGGGAGATGGCGATCGACGTCCACGGTGAAGGTCCAGTCCGGAGTCGGGACGCGGGAGCGTTGTGCCCGGATCAGGGCACCTACCCCGAATGCTGCGACGCCGAGAACCACCCATCCGATCGGGTGGTCGTCCATGAACTCGGTGAAGTCGAGTTTCGCGACGTGGATCCACCATTCCTGGGGAAGCTTGACGAACACCCAGATGCTCGCAGCGAGTCCGACGATGAAGCGTGCGGTCAGACGTGCCGGGTTCAATCGTGTGCGGACCGCCTCGAACGCGATGAAGAAGTACTCGAACGTGTTTGGGAAGACGAGGAGTAGCCACCGCGGCCCGCCGATCTCGAACAGGGTGACGCCGATGAGGCGGTACAGATACAGGAATCTCGCGACTTCGAATGCGGTGGACTGGCGCCAGTTCCGCATCGTCGAGAAGTAGGCGATCGCCAGGTAGTAGACGTCGAGCGCCTTGTCGTAGGTCTGGTAGCCCGCCAGCGGGTCGGCAGCGCCGGAGCCCGGGCCCACGATCGCCTGGAAGATCGTCTGGTCGGCCGCGTCGATCACGAGACACGCGACTACCGCAGGAAGAGGGAACCTCGGGATGAACAGCGGGACAACGAATCGCGCCACGACGACGGCGACGAACACGGTGGTTGCCATCGTCGGAGGCTATCGGCAGTAGGTTTTCGGCCCGTGGCTCAGCCGAAGTTCCAATCGCTCAAGGGGATGCACGACCTGCTCCCGCCCGACTCCGAGGAGTGGCTGGAGCTCGTCGATCGGTTCCGACAGCACTTCGGCCGGGCCGGCTACGGCTACATCCAGACTCCGATCCTCGAGGATCTCGATGTCTTCGCGCGGGTCGGCGAAGGCACCGACGTCGTGACCAAGGAGATGTACGACTTCGTCGACAAGGACGGTTCGACCATCGCTCTGCGTCCGGAGTCGACCGCCGGTGTCGCCCGGTCGTTCATCCAACATCGACCCCTTGTTCCATGGAAGGTCTGGTACTCGTCGCAGCACTTCCGTCACGAGAACACCCAGGCGGGGCGATACCGCCAGCACCACCAGCTCGGCGCCGAGTGCTTCGGCAGCGACCATTCCGACATCGACATCGAGCTGATCGTCGGGCTGTGGGACTTCTACCGTTCGCTGGGACTCGATCGACTCACGTTGCACGTGAATTCGCTGGGCGACCGCGAAACGCGGGTCCGCTATCAGGAGCTGCTCCGCACGTACCTTTCGTCGCACATCGAGGACTTGCATCCGAGCGACCGTGAGAAGGTGCAGCGCAATCCGCTGCGGGTGCTCGACACGAAGCTGTCCGAGAGCCAACCTGTGGTCGCCCGTGCCCCACGGCTCGTCGACCATCTGTCCGAGACCGACCTGGACCGATTCGAGCAGGTGAAGTCGGGTATAGATCGAGCCGGAATCCCCGTCGAGGTCAATCCACGTCTGGTGCGCGGTCTCGACTACTACACCCACACGGTGTTCGAGATCATGAGCGACGCGCTCGAGACCGCTCAGTCGACGATCGGCGGGGGCGGCCGTTACGACGGCCTGGTTGAGGCGCTCGGCGGTCCGCCCACCCCCGGGGTCGGGTTCGGTTCGGGGATCGAGCGGATCCTGCTCGCACTACGGGCGGAGAAAGTCGAACCGTTGGCTCGGTTTGCGCTCGACGCGTTCATCGTCACCTTCGGTGGCGGCTGTCCCGACCCGAGCGCGCTGGTGCTGGGGCTCAGGCGTCACGGCATCGGCGTCGACCGGGCGTTGAACCAGCACAATCCGCGCAAGCAGACCGAGCGTTCCCGCCGAGTGCACCCTCGATTCGTCATTCGGCTCGGTAAGTACGACGATCGCCCCGACGTCGTCGAGGTGGCCGACCAACGGGATGACAGCACCTGGGATGTCGACCTGGGTCCGATCGCGTCCGAACAGGCGGCGAACCTGGCCGATGTGCTGAAGCGCCGCCGGTAGGCTCCCTGCCCGATGACCGATTCGCCCCTTTCGCCGCGCCCTGTCGTCTTTTCGGACGATGTCCTGGAACACCTTCCGACGCACCTTCGCACCAACATGTGCGGTGAGCTGCGTCCCGAGCACGTCGGGCGAACCGTATCGGTGTGCGGGTGGGTGTCGTCGCGGCGGGTGCACTCCGAGCACCTGGCGTTCGTCGACCTCCGTGACTACACGGGGCTCGTGCAGTGCGTCGTCGACGGCGCGGCCGACCTGCGCAGCGAGTACGTCGTCAGGGTCACGGGCACCGTCGTCGCCCGCGAGGAACAGTGGATCAACCCCAAGCTCGCGACCGGCGAGGTCGAGCTCGCCGACTGCACCGTGGAGGTGCTGTCGGTCGCCGAGCCGCCACCCTTCCAACTCGACGAGCGCCACGAGACCGACGAGACCATCCGGCTCCGGTACCGCTACCTCGACCTGCGCCGCGCTCAGATGCAGCGCAACCTACGCACCAGGGCGACGATCAACTCCGCGATCCGCCGGGCCATGGAGTCGCAGGGGTTCCTCGAAGTCGAGACGCCGATGTTGATCGCGTCAACGCCAGAGGGCGCCCGCGACTTTGTCGTGCCGAGCCGGTTGAAGCCGGGCTCGTTCTACGCCCTGCCGCAGTCGCCGCAGCTGTTCAAGCAGCTGTGCATGGTGGGCGGCATCGACCGCTATTTCCAGATCGCCCGCTGTCTTCGCGATGAGGACCTCCGCGCCGACCGCCAGTTCGAGTTCATGCAGCTCGACGCCGAGATGAGTTTCGCGTCCCAAGACGACGTGTTGTCGGCGATCTCGACGACCGTCGCCGCCGTCGTCGAGGCGGTCACTGGTGAGACGATCGGTGAGATCCCCAGGATGACCTGGATGGAGGCCGCCGAGCGGTTCGGCTCCGACAAGCCCGATGTCCGTTTCGGTCTGGAGCTGATCGAGCTGACCGATGTGTTCACCGCGACCGAGTTCAACGCGTTCAAGGCGCCTTGCATCAAGGGCATCCGCGTTCCCGGCGGTGCGGAGTTCACTCGCAGCCGCCTCGACGAACTGACCGACCGGGCCAAGCGCTGGGGCGCCAAGGGTCTCGTCTGGATGCGGGTCAAGCCTGCGGACGCGGGAAGCGTGGAGCTGGATTCACCGGTTGCCAAGTTCCTGAGCGACGACGAGAAGGCGGCGCTGGTGGCGGCCACCGAGGCTGTCGACGGCGACCTGCTGCTCCTCGTTGCGGACGAGCGGCCGAAGGTGCGCCATGTGCTGGGCCTGTTGCGGCTCGACATCGGTCGCCCGCCGGTCAACGAGGGTGGGCTGAACTTCCTCTGGGTCGTCGATTTCCCGCTCTTCGAGTCGGTCGACGAGGCCACGGGCAGGCCAGTGTCGGCGCACCACCCGTTCACCATGCCCCACGAGGATGACTTCGGCCTGCTCGACGGGTCGCCCGAGGATCTGCTGGGGGTGCGTTCGCAGGCCTACGACCTTGTGCTCAACGGATGGGAGCTCGGCTCGGGGTCGGTCCGAATCCACCGCGCCGACATCCAGCAGCGCGTGTTCGAGCTGCTCGGAATATCCAAGGAGGAGGCGCAGCTCAAGTTCGGGTTCCTCCTCGATGCCTTCCGGTTCGGTCCGCCGCCGCATGCCGGTTTCGCGTTCGGCATCGACCGGTTGGTCGCGCTCCTCGTTGGCGAGGAGAACATCCGCGAGGTCATAGCGTTCCCCAAGACGCAGTCGGGCGCCGATCCGCTCACCCAGGCACCGACCGATATCGACCCCGCGCAACTCGCCGAGCTCGGCCTTCGCCTGTTGCCCCGCGCCGCTGACTGAGATCGAGCGAGTCTGCTACAGGGCAAGCATCCGGACGACGACCTGACCTGCCTCGACCTCGGGGAACAGCGGGTTGCCGTCGAGATCGAGTGCCGCGGTCGGGTTTGGGTAGATGGTGACGAGGCCGCGCATGCCGTTTCGCTCGGTCTGAGCGACCGTCGGCTCCACCCAGCGGGCCTCACAGTCGAGGCGGGCGAACTCGGCCTCGAGGCCGGCGTGAACCTCGGAGGGCGCAGCGGAGGTCACGAAGTTGGCGCTGACGGGAGCCAGCGGGCCGAGCGGCTTCAGGCCGGCAGGCATCGAGATCCCTTTGAACAGCGCGCGCAGATCACCCCCGGCGTCGCTCCCAACCTCGTTCTGTCCTGCGAGAGCACCACCCGGGTGGTGCTCTCGCAGGACAGAACGAGCAGGGGCGGGCGGGGGCGCCGTGTCGGTGTTGATGCCGGCCTCGCGGAACAGCTCCGCGGTGGGGCTGTAGTCGCCTCGCTCCTGACGCTCGGCGTCGAGTCGAGCCATGACTGCCTTCCGCTCCCTGGCGGCGTCGCCGCGGAGCTTGAAGATGACGACGGACACCGCGACGGCGACGAGGAGGAAGACGACCTGTTGCATCGCTCCCAGGCTACGGGCGACGGTGCCGAAAACCACCCTACGACGACACCGCACAGGCCGGGTATGGTCCCGTCGATGTCGGACTTGTTCAGCTCCGCGGCGGAGGATCGCCTGATGGGTCGCGCGCCGCTCGCCGAGCGGCTTCGGCCAAAGACCCTCGACGACGTGCTGGGGCAGAGCCACTTGACCGGACCCGGCCGCCCGTTGCGCACGATGATCGATCGGGGATCGCTGCGGTCGATCATCCTCTGGGGTCCTGCCGGAACCGGCAAGACGACGTTGGCCCGCCTGATCACCAGCGAGATAGGCCCCGCGTTCGAACACCTCTCGGCGGTGAGCGCGAGCGTCAAGGACATCCGCGCGGTGGCCGATGCGGCCACGTCGCGCCTCGGCATGAGCGGTACCGCCACCGTGCTCTTTCTCGACGAGATCCACCGGTTCACTCGGAGCCAGCAGGATGCGCTCCTGCCACACGTCGAGTCAGGACTCGTCACCCTGATCGGAGCGACGACTGAAAGCCCGTGGGCAACCGTCAACCGGCCGCTCCTGTCGCGGTGCACGGTGCTGGAGCTGAAGGCGCTCGACAACGCGGCACTCGATCAACTCGCGGACCGGGGGTTACGACTGCTCAGGAGTGATCTCGATGCCGAGGCCCGCCGCATGATCGTCGGGTCGGCCGGCGGTGACGGGCGCCGGCTGCTCACCGGCATCGAGATGGCAGCGGACCTCGCGGCCACAGACGTGATCGACGGTGCCACGATGACAGCGGCCCTCGGCGCTGGTATCGGCCACTACGACCGCGGTGACCATTACGACGCGGCGTCGGCGTTCATCAAGCACATGCGTGCCGGGAACGTCGACCAGGCGGTGGCCTGGGTCAACCACATGCTCGACGGCGGCGAGGATCCTCGCTTCATCGCCCGGCGAATGGTGATCTTTGCGTCCGAGGACATCGGTCTCGCTGACCGATCGTCGCTCCTGATCGCCACGGCAGCGGCCAGAGCGACCGAGTTCGTGGGGATGCCGGAGGTGCGCTACGCCCTCACCCACGCGACGGTCCACCTCGCCCGAGCCCCCAAGTCGCGGGAGGTCGGGGAGTGGATCTCCAGGGCGGCCTCGATCGAGTTGGAGCCACCACCGAGTGGGTGACACCCGGTAGCGTCGGGGTCGTGAGCGCCACCGATGTCGTCATGATTGCCCTCACCGTTGTCTGCCTGCTGGCGACGGGGGCGCTCGCGGTGACGGTGGTGCAGTTGCGAGCGACGACGACGGCGTTGCGTCGAGAGCTCGAGTCGTTCCGCGAGTCGGCCGTGCCGGCTGCAGTCGACCTGACCGATTCGGCCCGCGCCGCCGCCAGGCAGGTCGATCGGCTGGAGAACCTCATCGGCGTTGCTGCGTCGGTCACCGACACGATGGATCAGGCGACGGCCGCTACCGTTCGGGTGTTGTCGAGTCCGGTCATCAAGACGGCGGCCATTGCCAAAGGCACTCGCAGGGCCGCCCGTCGCCTGAAGAGTGCCGAGGGGAGTTAGGACGGGGCATGTTCAAGCGGGTGATCTGGATGGGTGTCGGCGCTGCCGCGGGCTCGGTGGGCACCATCTGGGCCGAGCGCAAGGTCAAAGCTCAGATCGACCGTGTCAGCCAGACCGTCAGCGAGAAGGCGACCGTTCAGCACGTGGCGACGATCGCCCGCGACCGAGTCGTCGACGTGCGTGACACCGTCGTTGCGGCGATCGGCGAAGGCCGCTCCACCAAGCAGGGCGTCGAGGCCGAGATGCGACAGTCGGTCGCCGATCGGTGGGGTCCGGTTGACCGTGGGCCCTCGTCGACGGGCTGATCACCGGAGCGAACCGCCGGCGTACGCGGAGCGAACGTCGGAACGGTGGTACGCCGGTCGCCGGTAGGCTCACGCCCATCATGCGCGCCAACGAACTCCGCCAGGCTTTCACGACGTTCTTCGCCGAGCGCGGCCACACGCCGGTGCCGTCGGCCGGCCTGATCCCGCTTCACCCCAGCGCGCCGATGTTCACCAACTCGGGCATGATGCAGTTCGTCCCGATCTTCCTCGGCGAGGAGCAGGCGCCGTACGAACCCCCCCGCGCCGTTTCCGTGCAGAAGTGCGTTCGGGCGGGTGGCAAGCACAACGATCTCGACGCCATCGGCCGGAGCCCGCGGCACCTCTCGTTCTTCGAGATGCTCGGCAACTTCAGCTTCGGCGACTACTTCAAGGACGGCGCGATTCCCATGGCTTGGGAGTTCGTGACCGATGTGCTCGGTATCGACGGCGACCGCATCTGGGTAACGGTGCACACCAGCGACGACGAG
>JAIBBP010000215.1 GCA_019694615.1 Microthrixaceae bacterium
CGGCTGGCCGGGGTCGTAGGACAGGCGCGAGGGCGGGAAATGCACGCTGCCCGTCACCTCGCAGCGGCCCGCCACCAGGCCCAGCAGCGCCGAGCGGTGGCGCCACGCGGTGGACAGCGCGGTCTTGCGGTCCTGCTCGCCGCGCATGCCGCGCTCCAGGGCGAGCTGGCCCTTGAACGCGAGGAAGCGCGTGTAGTGCCGCTCCTCCACCCCGCGCGCGAGCCAGGCGCTCACCCCGCGCGCGGGATGGAACGCGCGGATGGCGTCGGTCACCGGCTTCTGGACGTCACCGAGAAGGTGGGCGTTGATGAAATCGCCCGACGCCGGGATGAACGTCAACAGCGTGCCTGCGAAAACCCCCGGGACCGACAGCGGGAAGATCACCCGACGGAACGTGCTGCCGAACGGCGAGTACAGGTCGCTCGCCGCGTCGAACAGGTTCCTCGGAATCTTCTCGAGGCTCACGTAGATCGGGAGCAGCGCGAACGGCAGGAAGTTGTAGACAAGTCCACCGATCACCGCGGACGACGTGTTCATGATCTTCCCGTCGGTGGTGATCTGGAGGAAGTCCGTGAGGCCCGTCAATCCGACGCCATCGAGGATCCCCAGCACCGGCCCGTTATCGGCGAACAGCGACTGCCACGCGATCGTGCGCAGAAGGAAGCTCGTGAAGAACGGCACCATCACGAGCCCGAGCAGAAGGTTCTGCCAACGACCGGCCTTGAACGCAATGAAATACGCGAGGGGATACGCCAGGACGATGCAGATGATCGTCGCGACCGCGGCGTACAGGAGCGCCCGCCAGAACTGATCCCCGAAGTCGGTGAACGCCTTGGAGAAGTTCCCCCACTCCCAACCGAAGTCGACCTTGCTGGAGCCCCGCTCCTGGCGAACCGAGAGAGCGATCTTCGTCAACGTCACCAGCGGAACGATGAAGAAGAGGTAGATGCACAGCATCCCCGGGAAGGACAGCAGGTACGGGGCCCACTTGGCCTTCCGCAACGTCCGGTCGTCGCCATCGGTCGCCATCGGTCGCCCTCCCTTTCCTGTTGTTGGCCTCAGCCGCCGATGATGGTGGTGAAGCGATCGGTGACCTTCTCGTCGAGGTCCTCGGACATGTCGCCGAAGATGTGCATCCGGGTCTTCTCCTCGTCGCCGGGGAAGAGCAGCGGACTCTCCGCGAGGGCCGCAGCGTCGCCGCCGAGCTTCTCGAGCTCCTCGCGGACGCCGAGGACCGGCGAGATGAACTGGACGTACTGGGCAATCCTCGCCGCGTTGACCGGGTCGTAGACGTAGTTCATGAACTTGGCCGCGGCGACGCCGTTCGGCGCTCCGACCGGGATGACCATCGTGTCGTACCACGACATCGCCCCCTCCTCGGGGAACACGAACCGGACATCGGGGTTCGTGGCCTGTGCGATGTCTCCGGACCACGCGATGCAGGCTGCGAAGTTTCCGTTCTGGATGTCCTGGAGATAGTCGTTCCCCGTGAAACGACGGATCTGGCCGTCGTTCTTGGCACCCTCGATCCGATCGAGCGCTGCGTTGATCGAGTCCTCGGTGGGCTTGGCCGGGTCCGCTCCCATCTCGAGCATCACCAGCCCGAGCGTGTCACGCATCTCGGTGAAGAACCCGACGCGACCCTTGAACTCGGGATCGAACAGATCGGCAACACCGGTGAGCTCGCGACCGGTTTCGGCGATGTTGTAGGCGATACCTGTCACACCCGCCTGCCACGGCAGGTTGAACTTGGCACCGGGGTCCCAGGACGCCGCGAGGTACTGCGGGTCGAGGTTGACGTAGTTCGGAATCAGGTTGAACGGGAGCGGCGCGATCCAGTCCTTGCTCCTGATGCGCGCCGCCATCCAGTAGGTCGGCATGGCGATGTCCCACGGAGTGGGGTTGCCGGCTTCGAGGTAGGCGACGAACTCCTTCGAGTACCCCTCGTTGTTGTCGTTCCACGTCTCGGAGTAGGTGACGTCGATCCCGGTTTCCTCGTTGAAGAGGTCGATCGTGCCGGGCTCACCGTCCTCGGTGACGTCGATGTACTCGGTCCAGTTGATGATCCTCAGGTTCTGGTCACCTTGACCGAGCCCTCCACCGGCCGACCCGCCGCTCGCCGATCCGCCCGTTCCCGAAGATCCGCCATCACCGCTACCGACATTTGAGAGCGCGACTGCGCCGAGGCCGGCAGCGACGAGCGCGCCGCCGCCGAGAAGCAGCCGCCGCCGCGACTCCGACTTCACCTTCACCGGCTGGGCCGGTGGATTGGGGTGACCCTCACCGCCCTCAACGTCATCGTCAGCGTCGAGATCTCCGGCCATGGTCGCCTCGACCTCGTTGAAGTCCGTGCCCGTTGCGCCGACGATCGCGGTGCGACCGGGCATCACGAATGGGGCTTCGGGGACCCAGGTGAGCGTTACCGGCCTGCCCGCAGCGGTATCGGGAGTGGCGTGGTCGGGGTCGATCGAAACAAGGATCTCGGTGCTGTCGGCGAGGTGCACGATCAGCATGGTCTCCGAACCCTGGTAGATGACTTCGTCGATCGTGCCGGCGACGGAGCGGCCGGCGACCGGATCACCGGTATGGGGCGTAAGCCGCTCGGGACGGATCATCACAGTGACGTCATCGCCGGTGGCGACCTGCGGGAGACCCGGGACGTCAATCGCCGTCCCTGCGGCGAGGTCCACCCGAAGGGGGCCGCTCACCTTGCCGGGCAGGAGGTTCGCAGACCCGATGAAGCCCGCGACGAAGATCGACTCCGGCCGGTCGTAGATCTGCGACGGCGTTCCGATCTGTTCGACGCGACCACGGCTCATCACGGCGATGCGATCGCTCATCGTCAGTGCCTCGCCTTGGTCGTGGGTCACGAACACGAACGTGATGCCGACCTCACGCTGAATGCGCTTGAGCTCGATCTGCATCGCCTCGCGCAACTTGAGGTCGAGCGCGGCGAGAGGCTCGTCGAGGAGCAGCGCGGCGGGGAGGTTCACCAGAGCGCGGGCGAGCGCGACACGCTGCTGCTGACCGCCGGAGAGCTGGTTGGGGCGACGGTTGGCGAACTCGGCGAGCTTGACGACGTCGAGCATCTCCATCGACCGAGTGCGCGCCTCGTTCGCTGCGACCTTCTTGGACCGCAGCCCGAACGCGACGTTGTCGACGATCGACATGTGCGGGAACAACGCGTACTGCTGGAAGACCGTGTTGACGTTGCGCCTGTGCGGCGGGACCGTCGAGACATCGCTGCCCTCGAGCAGCACGGCTCCCTCAGTCGGCTGTTCGAAACCGGCGATCATCTTGAGGAGGGTGGTCTTGCCACACCCCGACGGGCCGAGAAGTGAGAAGAACTCACCGGCATTGATCGCGAAGTCGGCGCGCTCGACCGCAACGTAGGAGCCGAACTCCTTGCGGACGTTCTGCAGGACGACGGTTGGCTCGGAGGTCGGCACGCTCATCCACACCCTTCGACGACGTTGGAGCGTCACCGGCGGGGCGACGCGTCTGCGCAACATAGCGCCGCCGTCTCCGGAATGTCGCGGATTCGCCGCGCATGTTTTCGAGACGAAACACAGTGTTCATGAGGCCAAGTCGAAGGCGCGCCGTCGGTACGATACGAATCACCTATGGCTTCGTTGTGGAGTGCAACGATTCCCGAGCGCCTCCACACAGCGACGGCCGGACCTCGGCGTCGGACGCAGGTCCCGCCCCGTGGAACCTGGGACGTGGTCATCGTCGGAGGCGGCTTCACCGGTCTGTGGACCGCGCGGTCCCTGCTCGACCTCGACGCGGACCTCCGAGTGCTGGTCGTCGAGGCAGAGCACTGCGGCTTCGGCGCATCGGGCCGCAACGGCGGATGGTGCTCCGCGCTGTTCCCGACGTCGTTCTCGAAGCTCGCGGCTGAACACGGCGGAGCCGCGGCCAGCGCCATGCGCGAGGCAATGCGCAACGCCGTCGACGAGGTCGGCGCCGCGGCCGTAGTGGACGGGATCGACTGCGACTTCGCCAAGGGCGGAACGCTCACGCTCGCCACCAACCCGGCGCACCTCGACCGAGTCCGCGCTCATGCAGAGCCGGATGATGAGTGGCTCGACGCTTCGACGGCTCGCTCGCGGCTCGACACGCCCGGCCTCCTCGGAGCCTCGTTCACGCCTCACTGCGCCGCGATCCACCCGGGCAAGTTGGTCGAAGGTCTGGCCGCCGCGACGGAGCGTCGTGGCGCGGTGATCGTCGAGCGCTCGCCGGTTGCGTCGATCGCACCGGGGGTCACGACGCTTCGCGATGGCACGAGGATCCGAGCGGATGCGGTGGTCCGCGCCACCGAGGGTTACACGGCGTCGTTGCGAGGACACCGGCGCGACCTCGTGCCCCTGTACTCGTTGATGATCGCCACCGAACCGCTCTCTGACGACGTGTGGGCATCCATCGGGCTATCGAATCGGGAGACATTCACCGACGGCCGACGCATGATCATCTACGGACAGCGGACCGCCGACGGTCGCATCGCGTTCGGCGGCCGAGGCGCGCCGTATCACTTCGGGTCACGCACGTCGCCGGGATTCGACAATGACGACCGGGTCTTCGATCGACTCGAGTCGACCCTGCGGGCGATGTTCCCTCAGATCGGGGTGGCCGCGATCACCCACCGCTGGGGCGGGGCACTCGGAGTGCCGAGGGATTGGAGCGCCTCGGTCGGGTTCGACCCCGTGACCCGGGTCGGGTGGGCTGGCGGGTATGTCGGTGACGGGGTTTCGACGACGAACCTTGCCGGGCGCACACTGGCAGACCTCGTCCTCGGGCGTGAGACGCCGATCACGGAACTGCCGTGGGTAGGTCACCGGTCGCGACGGTGGGAACCCGAGCCCTTCCGGTGGCTCGGCGTCAACGCCGGCCGCGGTCTCGCCGAGGTCGCCGACGCCATCGAGGCCCGAACGAAGCGCCCGTTGGGTTAGCCGCGTTCCCGCCCCGACCAGCGAGGCTCGTTCTGTCCTGCGAGAGCACCACCCGGGTGGTGCTCTCGCAGGACAGAACGAGCATGGTGGGGGCTACTTGGATGCTCGAGGCTCGCAGATGACGACGGGGATATCTCGGTCGGTGTCGCGCTGGTAGTCGTTGTACGCCGGCCACTGGGCGACCGCGACGGGCCACAGTTCTCGCTTCTCCTCGGCGGTCGCCGTGCGAGCGACCAGTTCGTGGCGCTCGGCCCGATCGTTGATCACCACGTCGGGGTTGGCGACGAGGTTGAGGTACCACTGCGGATGCTGCGGTGCTCCGCCGAGCGAAGCGATGACCAGGTATCCCTCCCGGTGTTTCACCTTGATCAGCGGCGTGCGCCTCGTCTTGCCCGATCGACGGCCCGTCGTGGTCAGGATGATGCAGTGCCCACCGTTCCACTCGTACCCTTCGGCGCCGTCAGTGGCGAGATAGCGCTCCACCTGGTCGGCGACCGGCTCCCAAGCACTCGGTTCGTAGTTCGGATCAGCGGTGACGTCCTCGGCCATGCCGCAATCTATCCATAAGTCACACGCTCACAGGTGGGATCGCTCACGTCGGCGACCAGCTCGAGCATCCGGATGGGACGGCTGACGGTAGCGACCTCCACAGCGTCGGCGACATCCCGACTCGACCCGGCACCGTGCTCGCTCAGCTTTCGGGCCGTGGACACCACGCGAGCGTCGAGCGAACCCACGGACCGGTTGAACGCCGCGACCGTTCGGTCGAGGTGCGAGCCGACGGTGGCGAAATGCTCGGCGAACACCGCGATGCGTTCGTGAAGCTCGATGCCGAGTTGCTGGATCTCGGCCGCCGCCTGCTCGGCCCGGTGTTCGCGCCACCCCACCGCGATACCTCGAAGCACCGGCACCAACGACGATGGCGTGACCAGGTGCACGCCCTTGGCCGCGGAACTCTCGAAGAGAGTCGGGTCGGCGTCGAGCGCCGCCGCCAGGTACGGGTCGCCGGGCAGGAACATCAGCACCATGTCGACCGCGCCGGGCACCTTTGCGATGTAGTCGCGCTGCGCCAATGCGTTCACATGACCGGCGACCGCCTTGGCGTGTTCGGCCATGAGGCGCTTCTGCTCCGCGGGATCGACACAGTTGACCGCCTCGAGAAATCGGTCGAGCGGCGCCTTCGCGTCGATGACGACACAGCGGCCGTTGGCAAGGGGAACCACGACATCGGGACGGGCCCGTGAACCGTCGAAGGACTGCTGCTCGACGAAGTCGGCGTGCCGCCCGAGGCCGGCAAGCTCCAGCACCCGCCGCAACTGAACCTCGCCCCAAGCGCCGCGGACCCGATTGTCTCGGAGCGCCGCCGCGAGCTTGGCCGCCTCGGCCTGAGTTGCCCTGTTCGCAGCGGTGAGCTCGTCGACGACCGCCCGCATTGCGGACGTGGACTCGACCCGCTCGCGTTCCAGCTGGGACAGCCGCAGGCCGAGGGCGTGCAGCCCATCCTCGACGGCCTTGCCGTGACCGGCGAGCACCACGTCGGTCGACTGGCTCAGCGCCCCGTACTTCGCCTCGGCGAGCTGCACCAGCTGCGCGCTCTGCGCGGCCAGCGCCTCCTGGGACACGGACCGGAACGAGTCCAGCATCCGATCGCCGGACATCGAGGCTGCTTCGGCGCGGGCGAGTCGCTCGCGAAGTGCGACCTCCCGTTCCGCCTGGCGCTCGGTGAGCCGCGCGAACCGCTCGTGGTGGTACGCCTCGCGCTCCGAAGCCGTGTGAGCCGCGTCGGCGAGCGAGGCCCGCGCCTGGATGGCAAGCCACAGCCCGCCGGAGGAACCGAGGACGAGTCCGATCAGGAGCAGAACGAGATTCATGGCATGGACCGTAACGAGCACCACTGACAGCGAACCCGAGACCGCCGTCCGTCGCTGCGTCGGGACAGGTTCAACCAGTGATCCAGCCCATGGCTCAACCGGTGGGCGAAACCCCCGACAACGGCACGGACGGAACGTGGATCCAACCTTCGAGCACCGCGCAATGGTGATCCTCGACGGTGGATGGGCGGTGGGTCAGCCCA
>JAIBBP010000269.1 GCA_019694615.1 Microthrixaceae bacterium
GACATCGAGCACCACCCGACGTGACGGCTACGTGACCCTGACCGACATTGCGCCGACGGTGTTGGCTGGCTTCGACGTCCATGTGCCGTCGGCGATGACCGACACGCGCATCTCCGCACATCGGAGCGACGACACGCTGGACTCCCGCATCGACGTGATGATCGATCGAAACCAGCGGGCAATCGCCCGGGACCGGGTGTTCGGGCCGATCACTGTGGCCTTCATCGTCGCGCTCGTTTCGGGGATCGTCCTGGCGATGCTGAGCCTGGCGCGGCTACCTCGACTCTCGGCGTGGGTTCGGGCGATCGCACTCGTCGTGCTCGCCACCCCGCCCGCCACGTTTCTCGTCGGTTTGGTGCCGATCGCGTCATCGGGAGCGCTCGTCGCAGCGGTTGCTGGGGGAGCGGTCCTCTTGGCCGCGGTGGCGGCACTTACCAGGCGTGTCGATCCCGGTCTTCCGCCACTCGCACTCCTGGTCGTGCTGTGGCTCGTCCTGGCCGCAGACATCGCGACCGGCGGCAACCTCCAGATCAACACCGTGTTCGGTTACTCGCCGATCGTCGCCGGACGGTTCGCCGGGTTCGGTAACCAGGCGTTCTCGATGATCTCGCTCGCCGCGCTGCTCGTGGGCTCGGTGTTCGTCGAGCGACGAACGGCGGGGCGGGCGCGAGCCTCGACGGCGACGCTCGTCGCCGTTGCGGTCTGGTTCCTCCTGACCATCGTCCTCGACGGGCACCCGGCGATGGGGTCCGACGTCGGAGGTGTCCTGGCGTTCGTGCCCGCGGCGACGGTGGCTCTGCTGATGTTCGGTGAGGTGCGGATTCGTCCGCGACTCGTCGCGCTGATCGGCGGCGGAACCGTCGCCGTTCTCTCGGCGTTCGCAGCGCTGGACCTCGCCCGCGACGCTGAGGACCGCACCCACCTCGGTCGGTTTGCCGCGAAGGTGTTCGACGGCGACGCCGGCGAGATCATCCAGCGGAAGATCGCAGCGAACCTCCGGGTGCTCACCAGCGTGTGGGCGTGGGTCATCCCCGTTGCGCTCGTCTACTTCGTGTACCTGACGTGGCGCCCCAACCGGACGCTGCAGCGATTCCATTGCGAGCACCCACAGTTCCGGGCTTTCGGCGTGTCGGCGCTCACCCTCGGCGTGTTGGCGATGGGGCTCAACGATTCGGGCGTCTCGCTTCCGGCGATGATGCTGGCGCTGGTCGCTGCGTTCGTCAGCTACCACGTGCTCGACCTTGAGCCGTCGGAGGCGACGGAGCCGTCGGAGGTGACGGCATGATCGACCTGCTCGAGGTGGTCAGCGCCTACGCGCTGGGTCTCGCCGTCGCACTCGTCATGTGGGGAGGGGCCAGACGGGTTTTCGAGGGCTACGTCTTCCAACGGCACAACTACCGGGATCACTCGCTCCCTACTGCCGTGGGACTGCTGCTTCCTCTCGTCCTCGCCCTCGTCGTCGGGGTGCACGTCGCGGTGATCGAGCTCACCCGCTCGACGTTCGGTCCGGGTTCGGGCGGATGGTCGTCGCTCGCCGCCTGGGGGCCGGTCACGCTGGAGATCGCGGTCGCCTTCGGGTTCCTCGGTCTGCTCGACGACCTCGGAGGGTTGGGCGAGAGCGGCGGCTTCAGCGGCCACATCAGGGCCCTGTTCGATGGTCGGGTCACGACCGGCCTCATCAAGATGCTGGGCGGGCCGTTCTTCGCGCTCGCCATCCTCGCCGGCGACGGTGCTTCGAGCGGTCGCCTCGGCTACCTGCGCGACGCTGCGCTGGTGTGCCTTGCCGCGAATCTGGCCAACCTGTTCGATCGGGCACCGGGGCGGGTCAACAAGGTCGGACAGCTCGGATTCGTGATCCTGGTCATCGCGACGACCAACTCCCGTCTGGTTCCGGCGGCGGTGGTGTTGGGTGCCGCTGCAGCGTTACTCGGCCCTGATCTGCGAGAGACGTTCATGCTCGGCGACGCCGGAAGCAACGTGATCGGCGCGGTCCTCGGGGTCGGGATGGTGCTGTCGGTCACCGAGACGCAGCGTTGGATCCTGCTGGTGGTGGTGCTGGCGCTCAACCTCAGCTCGGAGGTGGTGTCGTTCACCAAGGTGATCGACTCGGTCGGGGTGCTCCGTCGCCTGGACCGTCTCGGCTCGCCGTACCGTAAGCCCTGACCCGGTTCCCGGGGACTCGCGCTCACCGCGTTAGGGTGGACGGGACCAAAGGAGAAACCGGTGACCAAGCACATCTTTGTGACCGGCGGTGTGGCGAGCTCCCTCGGCAAGGGTCTCACGGCCTCGTCACTCGGACGTTTGCTCAAGTCGCGTGGCCTTCGGGTGACGATGCAGAAGCTCGACCCCTACATCAACGTCGACCCCGGCACGATGAACCCCTTCGAGCATGGCGAGGTGTACGTCACCGAGGACGGTGGCGAGACCGACCTCGACCTTGGGCACTACGAGCGGTTCATCGACGAGAACCTGACCCGCGGGTCCAACGCCACGACGGGTTCGATCTACACATCGGTGCTCGCTGCGGAGCGGCGTGGCGATTACTTGGGCAAGACCGTGCAGGTCATCCCGCACGTGACCGACGAGATCAAGCGACGGGTGTCGGATCTCGCCACCGACGACGTCGACGTCGTCATCACCGAGGTCGGCGGAACGGTCGGCGACATCGAGATCCTGCCGTTCCTCGAAGCGATCCGGCAGTTCCGCCTCGACGTGGGCCGCGAGAACGTCTGCTACATCCACCTGACGCTCGTGCCGTTCATCGGCCCGGCTCACGAGCAGAAGACGAAGCCCACCCAGCACTCGGTGACCGAGCTGCGGAGCCGGGGCATTCAGCCGCACATCATCGTGTGTCGCAGCGAGAGCCCCATCGATCCGGGCCTCAAGAAGAAGATCTCGTCGTTGTGCGACGTTCCCGTCGAGGCGGTCGTCAACGCGTCGGACGCACCGAGCCTCTACGACATCCCGCTCGTGCTGCACAACGAAGGCCTCGACACCGAAGTGTGCCGACTGCTGGGCCTGCCCGACACCGAACCGGACCTCCGCGAGTGGCGCAACCTGGTCCAGCGAGTGAAGGATGCGACGTTCCCGATTCGTGTCGGCATCATCGGCAAGTACGTCGCTCTGCCCGACGCCTACCTGTCGGTCGTCGAATCGCTGAACCACGCGGGAGCGTTCCACGGCGCCGACGTGAAGATCGACTGGATGTCGGCGGAGGACGTGCCCCGTTACCTCGAGACCGGCGCGATCCGCGAGCTGGACGGCATCGTGATCCCGGGCGGTTTCGGCGAGCGTGGCGTCGAAGGCAAGATCGAGGCGGCGAAGTACTCCCGTGAGCACCAGATCCCGACGCTCGGGCTGTGCCTGGGGATGCAGGTGATGACCGTTGAGTACGCACGCAACGCGCTCGGCCTCGACGGCGCGAACTCCGCCGAGGTCGACCCCGACACGCCGCACCCCGTGATCGCGATCATGGAGAGCCAGCGCGATGTCGAGGAGAAGGGCGGCACGATGCGGCTCGGCGCGTACACGGCGCACCTCCAGCCGGGTTCGCAGGTCGCTGAGATCTACGGAAGCACGGTCGTGTCGGAACGCCACCGCCACCGCTTCGAGTTCAACCCGGAGTACCGATCAAAGTTCGAAGGCACCGACTTCGTGTGCTCCGGTGAGTCGCCCGACGGCACACTCGTCGAGTTCATCGAGCTCAAGGGCCACCCGTTCTGGATCGGGACGCAGGCCCACCCCGAGCTGAAGAGCCGGCCGACAGCTCCCGCTCCGTTGTTCCGCGAGTTCGTCGCCGCGGCGCTCCAGCGCGCCGAGGGCCGAAATCCCCACATCATCGACATCGAGCCGGCACGTGGCCCCCGATAGCGGTGTGGCGACGAGCGGCGTGGTCGATGCCGACGTCCCCTTCCGCAAGGTCGACGAGCGACTGATTCACCAAGGGTTCGTCATCGGCGTCTACAACACGACCTTCGAGGGCCCCGGTGGGGTGTTGATGGACCGTGACGTCGTGCGCCATCCGGGCGCGGTCACGGTGGTGCCGGTGCTCGGCGACGGCAGCGTGGTGATGGTTCGCCAGTTCCGTGCGGCCATGGAGGGCCTCGTCCTGGAGTTGCCGGCGGGCAAACGCGACGTCGACGGGGAGCCGCCCGAGGTGACGGCGCAGCGCGAGCTTGCCGAGGAGGTCGGATACCAGGCGGGTGAACTCGACCGGCTGGTCGTGATGGCACACTCACCGGGGTTCTGCGACGAACTCAACCACATCTTCCTCGCCACGAATCTGACCCCCTGCGAGCGCGTTGTCGACGGCCCCGAGGAGGAGCACATGACGATCGTGCACGTACCCCTCGCCGACGTGTTCGACCGCATCGCCGACGGCACGATCACCGACGCGAAGTCGATCGCCGGCCTGACGCTGGCGCACCACCGACTCGTCGGCTGACCGCGACGTGGCTGACCGCGATCTCGCTCACGTCGAGGCCTACCTGACGTGGCTCGCGGTCGAACGCGGCCGCGCGGCCAACACGCTCGCTGCCTACCGGAGGGATCTCACCCAGTACCTCCAGTGGTTGGACAGTGCCGGCGAAACCGTCGGGACCGCGACGACCGAGGACGTCGAGCGGTTCGTCGAGTCGTTGCGAGGCGCCGGTCTCGCCGCGTCGACGGTCGCCCGTCGCACCGTCGTCGTGCGTGGACTCCACCGGTTCCTCGCAGCCGACGAGCGGCTCGATCACGACCCGACGGTGAGAGTCGAAACACCGCGCCGCCCCTCGGGGCTCCCGAAAGCGCTGAGCGAAGCGCAGATCGGTGAGCTGTTCCGCACCGTCGCACAAGCCGATGGCGCGGTCGGCCTGCGCGACCGGGCGCTGCTGGAGGTGTTGTACGGATCGGGGCTCCGCATTTCGGAGGCCGTCGGGTTGTCGATTCCGGACCTCTACCTCGATGAGCGGCTGCTGCGGGCATACGGCAAAGGTTCGAAGGAGCGGATCGTGCCGGTCGGGCGTCTCGCCGTGATGGCACTTCGCGACTGGCTCGATGCCCGCTCGTCGTGGTCGACCCGCTCCCGTGCCGACGCCGACGCCGTGTTCCTCAACCAGCGGGGCGGGCGGCTGACCCGCCAGGGCGGGTGGCTGGTGCTCGAAGGTCACGCCCGTCGTGCCGGGCTCGCCGAGGTGGTGTCGCCCCACGTCCTTCGGCATTCCTGTGCGACTCACATGCTCGACCACGGGGCCGACATCAGAGCAGTGCAGGAGATGCTCGGCCACGCCTCGATCTCGACGACTCAGCTCTACACGAAGGTTGCGACCGAGCGGCTGTGGCAGGTGTACGCCGACAGCCATCCTCGGGCTCGGCGTCGGGCGGCCTCGCCGGTGGCGACGTGAAGCTCGACCTCGCACACCGGGTTCCGCGGTTCTTCTCGTCGCTTCGCCCCGGGCCGCCGAAGCGGCCGGACCTGGAGTGGGCGTTGGCGGCGTTGTCGGACCGCGAGCAGAAGCTGTTCCTGCGGATGTCGAACCCTGATCAGCGCCACGCCGTCCGTGTCGCCCGCCGCGTCGAGGAGGCCTACGGGGGGCTGGCCGATCCTGCGGTGCCGGTCGAGGTCGCGCTGGCGGCGGCGTTGCTGCACGACGTCGGCAAGGTCGAGGCCGGCCTCGGCACCTACGGACGCACGATCGCCACGGTTTCTGGCCTGGTCGGTGGGCTCGACCTGGCCGAGATCTGGCAGGAGAAGACCGGCTTCACCCGCAAGGTGGGGCTGTACCTTCGCTACACGATCATCGGGGCCGAGATGCTGGAGTTGGCCGGCAGCGACGATCGTGTCATCGCCTGGTCGATCGAGCACCACCTGCCCGAGGACGCGTGGAGCGTGCCGGTCGAGTTCGGCCGAATCCTCGCCGCCGCCGACGAGTAGGCGCACCGATGGGAGCCTCGAACTTCGCCGCGTTCGACCGCATCGACTTCGACGCTCCGTGGGCGCGACGGTTGAGCGGTGCCGTAGCTGTCGTTGCAGCGTTCGCCGCATGCGTTGCGGGGGGAGTCGTCCTGTACACCAGCGTCGTGGGCCGGTTTCCCGCAGCGCCATACCTGTTGATTCCGGGAGTCCCGCTGTTGGCGATCGGACAACTTTGGTGCGTTGTCATTCTGATCCGGCGGGTCGACGACCGACGACGGGCCGCCGGCGGGAATGCTCGATGGTTCGACGGGTTCCTCTGGCCACGCGACGTCCGCGGCGGGTTGCCGTGGCCGGCTGCGGTCGGATTCCTGTTGCTCTTCTACGGGATGATCGTGCTCGAGGCCCTAACGATGGGTTTCGGCGGCTTCTTCGCAGACTCCGCGGCCGAGGTGCCCCTCGCCGATGTCGCCGACCAGCAGCGATTCGCTGCCTGTGCGTTCGCTGCGTTCTACGTCGCACACTGCGGGGTAGCGACCGGGGAGGTGCTGCTCCGCCGAGGAGACCGAGCGGCCACCCGGGCGGGGGCATGAACTTCGGGCTCAGCGGGGAACATAGGCCGGTTTGGGCCTGAAGTTCGAGGGAGGCCCGGGTCTACTGTCGTCAGTGGGCGCCGAGGCCGATGGCCCGCTCGGCTCGGGCGAGTACCTCAGCGGCCTTGGCGTGGGCCTTGGCTGCGCCGGCGGCGATGAGTCGGTCCAGCTCGGCGGGGTCGTCGACGAGCTCGGCGTAGCGCTGCTGGATCGGCACGACGTGCTCGATCACCGCAGCGGCGCAGTCGGCTTTGAGCGGGCCGTACTGCTCGTACTTTCCGGCGAGCGAATCGGGGTCGGCGCCGGTGACGGCGCTGAGGATCGACAACAGGTTGGTGACGCCGGCCTTGTCGGGGTCGTCAGGCGCGTATCGGACGACGGCCTCGGAGTCGGTAACGGCGCGTTTGAACTTCTTCTCGACGGCTTTCGGTTCGTCGAGGACCAGCACAGTTCCCTGCGGGGAGTCGAGCGATTTCGACATCTTCTTGGTGGGGTTCTGGAGGTCCATCACCCGGGCACCGGCCGCCGGAGTCGAGTGCACCGGGACGACGAACACCGGATCGTCGTCGGCCGCGAAGCGCCGGTTGAAACGCTCGGCAGCGTCGCGACACAGCTCGATGTGCTGCTTCTGGTCGGCACCGACCGGCACCTTCTCGGTGTCGTAGAGCAGGATGTCGGCCGCCTGAAGCGCCGGATAGGTGAACAGGCCCGCCGACACGAAGTCGTGCTGGTCGCTCTTGTCCTTGAACTGGGTCATGCGCCCGAGTTCGCCGTAGGAGACCACGCTCTGCATAATCCAGGCGAGCTGCGCGTGCTCGGGTACGTGGGACTGGACGAACAGGGTGCAGCGCTCGGGATCGATGCCACACGCGATCAGCAGAGCGGTGAGGTTACGGCTCTTGGAACGCAGGATGCCGGGGTCCTGGGGGATGGTGATGGCGTGAAGGTCGACGACACAGAACGTCGAATCGTCGACATCGAGGTCGCGCACCCAGTTGACGATCGCTCCCAGGTAGTTGCCCAGATGGACCTCGCCCGTCGGTTGGATGCCGGAAAACACTCGTGCCATGGACTTGCAGAGTACCGGGATGAGCGGAGAATCACGGCCTTGTAATTCGCCTGGGTGCCTGCGATAGCATCTCGACCCATGGCGATCGACGTGCAGACCGAGGTTTTCGAAGGGCCGTTCGACCTCCTGTTGCACCTGATCCTCCGCGACCAGGTCGAGCTGTACGACGTTTCGCTCTCCAAGATCGTCGATGCCTACCTGGAGTACCTCACGACGATGTCCAACCTCGACCTCGACGTGGCCACCGAGTTCCTGCTGATCGCCGCGACGCTCGTCGACCTGAAGGCCCGGCGCCTCCTGCCCGGCCTCGACGACGGCGAACTCGACGACGAACTCGGCATCTGGGAGGAGCGTGACCTCCTTCTGGCCCGCCTCCTCGAATGCAAGACGTTCAAGGACGCTGCGATCGTTCTCGCCGATCTCCACGCCACAGCGGGCCAGTGCTTCGCCCGCTCGGTCGGGCCCGACGAGCGCTACATCGACCTGACCCCCGACTCGCTGGTCGGCGTGACGCCGCTGCAGCTTCGTGCCGCTTTCATGAAGGCCACGGCACCCAAGCCGGAGCCGCGCATCGACCTGTTCCACGTCGCTCCCATCCGGGCGTCGGTAGTCGAGGCAGTGGCCGAGCTGATCGACGAGCTGCCGCGGGTGGGGCGCATCTCCTTCCGTGATCTGACCGCCGCGTTCGTCGAGAAACTCGAGATCGTCGTGCGGTTCCTGGCCATCCTGGAGTTGTTCAAGCAGGGCTACGTCGACCTCGACCAGCCCGCCAACTTCGGTGATATCCAGATCCGCTGGACGGGTGGCGAGGCCGGCGACGTCGCCGATCTCGAGCTCGTCGACATGTACGAGGGCTGACGCCCGACCGAGCTGAGGGGCCGACAACGTGAGCGACGCAGACGCGCAGTCCGAGGAAACAACAAGGGACGCCGAGCCGAGCGCTGACCACCGGTCGCCGCTGGCAGAGGAGGCGAAGCGGGCGATCGAGGCGATCGTCATGGTGTCCGACGAGCCGGCCGATCCGCGACTGCTGGCGCAGCTCATCGAGATCTCCGCGACCCGAGTCGATGAGCTGTGCAACGAGCTGGCTGCCGAGTACGACGCCGAGCGTCGCGGTTTCGCGTTGGTGCGTGTCGCCGGTGGATGGCGGTTCCAGAGCCGCGGCGAGATGTCGCCCTACGTCGAGCGGTTCGTGCTCACCGGCCAGTCGGCCCGGCTGTCAGCAGCGGCGCTCGAGACCCTGTCGATCGTCGCCTACAAGCAGCCGATCTCGCGTGCCCAGGTCGCGGCGATCCGTGGCGTCAGCGTCGACGGTGTGATGCGCACCCTGCAGCAACGCGGCTACATCGGCGAGCTGGCCCGTGATCCCGGCCCGGGCCAGGCGGTGCTGTTCGGGACCACGTCACTGTTCCTGGAGCGCCTCGGACTCGACAGCCTCGACGAGTTGCCGCCACTCGGCGATTTCGTGCCCAGCCCCGACGTCGTCGAAGCGTTGGAGGCAGGCCTTCGGGTCTCTGCCGACGAGGAGCAGGCGCCACCGGCCTCAACCGACGCTGAGTCGGCAGTGCCCAGCGAGACTGCAGTGCCCACCGGTTCGGCAGTGCCCGCATCGGAACCGGACGAGCCGGTCATCGACCTTCGCGAGGAGCCCCAACCCGAGGAGCCCCAACTCGAGGAGTCGACTCGTGAACCGATCGCGTTGGACGCCCTCGACGTCCTCGCTGACGACTGACCGGCGCGCAGGTGGCGTCCGACGCCGAACTGCCCGGGGGTGAACGGCTTCAGAAGGTGCTGGCACAGGCGGGGATCGGTAGCCGACGGGTGTGCGAGGACTACATCGAGGACGGTCGTGTCTCGGTCAACGGCGTGATCGCTCACCTCGGCCAGCGGGTCGATCCCGAGGCCGATGTCGTCGAGTTCGACGGCAGCCAGATCGGCGTGAAGGCCGGGTTGGTTCACTATCTGCTCAACAAGCCGGGCGGTGTCGTGACGACCGCCCAGGACACCCACGGGCGCCCAACCGTGGTCGAGCTGGTCCCGACCGAGCCGCGAGTCTTTCCCGTCGGTCGTCTCGACGCCGAGACCGAGGGTCTCCTGCTGCTCACCAACGACGGCGACCTGACCCACCGCCTGACACACCCGAGCTTCGGCATCGAGAAGGAGTACCTCGCCGAGGTCGAGGGCGCTCCGTCGCGGGGCGCGCTGCGACGTCTACGTGAGGGCGTTGAGCTGGATGACGGCATGACGGCTCCGGCCAAGGTCGCCCAACCGGCCCCCAACCTGATCCGGCTGACGATTCACGAGGGTCGCAACCGGCAGGTCCGACGGATGTGCGACGCGGTGGGGCATCCGGTGCTGCGGTTGGTGCGGACCCGCATCGGACCGCTCGTCGACGCGACGCTGGCACCGGGGGAGTGGCGACCTCTCACTCAACAGGAGGTTCGGTCCCTCGAACGCGCCGTCGGCACCGCCGAGGATGCCTGAGAAGCCCGGGTAGAGTCGCGGCCCATGTCATCTGTCCGGGCGCTTCGTGGTGCGACCACTGTCGATGTCGACGACGCCGAGCACTTGTCCGATCGCGTCGTCGAGCTCGTGGGTGAGATGCTCGAACGTAACGGCATCGAGCACGACTCCCTCATCTCGATCATCTTCACCGCCACCGAGGACCTGACCTCCACGTTCCCCGCCACGGCCGCCCGGCGGATCGGCCTTGGCGATGTGCCGCTCATCTGCGCTCGGGAACTCTCGATCGAGGGGTCGATGCCCAGATGCGTTCGGGTGATGATGCACCTCGAGAGCGACGTCGATCGCAAAGACCTCCGCCACGTGTACCTCCACGACGCGCGGACACTCCGCGACGACCTCCCCGAGTGAACGGGCCCCGACATGACTCGGCTCCCGACGTGAACGGGTACTCAGCATGACCGGGCAGCGACGCGCCCAACTTCGAGGAACGGGCCTCATCGGTGGTTCGGTCGGCATGGCGCTGCGCGCCCAGGGCTGGCACGTCACGGGCAGCGACTGGGCGCCCGCGGTGGAGCTGGCAGCGCTCGAACGCGGGGCGATCGATGCGATCGGCGTCGATCTCACGGCGGAGATCTGTTTCGTGGCGCTCCCCGTAAGCTCGATCGCCGATGCAGCGAGCGACCTTCTCTCACAAGCCGACTGGGTCGTCACCGACGTCGGAAGCGTGAAGGCGCCGGTTGTGGCGGCGCTCGACCACCCCCGGTTCGTGGGCGGGCATCCGATGGCGGGCTCGGAGCAGGAGGGGCTCGCCGGGTCGTCGGCGACGATGTTCGAGGGAGCGGTGTGGGTGTTGACTCCATCGGGGACCACTGATCCGGCAGCACAGGCGTTGGTCCACTCCGTCGTGGCGTCGTTCGGGGCCGATGTCGTCACGCTCGCGCCCGATGTGCACGACCGTGTCGTCGCCATGGTTTCCCACGTACCGCACCTCACCGCTGCGACCCTGATGGGGCAGGCCGCCGACCGTGCCGGTCAGGCCGACCAGGGTCCGCTGCTGCGCCTCGCCGCCGGCGGCTTCCGCGACATGACCCGAATCGCTGCGGGGCACCCGGGGATCTGGCCAGACATCTGTGCGGAGAACCGCGAGGCGATCGTCGAGGTGCTCGACGAGTTGATCGCCAATCTCACCGACGTTCGCCACGTCGTGAGTGAGGGTGACCGTGCGTCGCTCGTCGATCGTCTCGAAGGTGCACGCGAGGCACGCCTCAATCTTCCGACGACGGCGACGCGGCCCGAGGAGCTGGTCGAACTTCGTGTCGGGGTTCCCGACCGTCCCGGCGTGCTGGCGGCGGTCACGGCCATGGCCACACAGTTCGAGGTCAACATCTACGACATCGAAATCGCCCACTCCGCCGAGGGTCCCCGCGGCGTGCTGATCCTCCTCGTCGACACCGGCAAGGTGGAGCGGTTCTGCGAAGCCCTGATCGCCGACGGCTACGCGGTTTCGTCGCGGGGCCTGACATGAGCGCTTCGAGCACTCTCGATGCCCTTCCCGACCCGCTGACCGTCGCGCCTCTCGGCGTGCCGCTCAACGCGACGGTTCGCCTGCCGGGGTCGAAGTCGATCACCAACCGGGCGCTGGTCTGCGCTGCATTGGCCGACGGGCCGTCGATGTTGACCGGCTTTCTCGACTCCGACGACACCCAGGCGATGGTCGGGGCGTTGAGGTCTCTTGGCATCGAGATCGTCGTCGACGGGGACCGTGTCGAAGTGTGGGGGTGCCGCGGGCGATTGCCCGTGCGTGACGCGAAGCTCGACGCGCGGATGTCGGGAACGTCGGCGCGGTTCCTCCTCCCGCTCGCGGCATTGGGTACCGGTGAGATCACCCTCGACGGACACGACTCGATGCGTGCCCGCCCGATGGCCGACGGTATCGACGCCATCGAACAGATCGGTCGCACCGTGACATCAGCCGACGGCGGACTGCCGATCGTCGTCGCACCCGACCCCGACGTCGACGAGCTGAACGGCGCCGTCACCGTCCGGGGTGACGTGTCGAGCCAATTCCTCTCGGGGCTGCTCCTCGTTGCGCCGTGCCTCCGTGACGGCTTGGAGATCTCCGTCGACGGTCAGCTGCAGTCAGGGCCCTATGTCGACATGACGATCGCCGTGATGCGGGCGTTCGGCGCTCGTGTCGAGGTCGCTGACGACCGCCGTTGGTTCGCTGTCGAGCCAACGGGCTACCAGCACGTCGCCTATGAGATCGAGCCCGATGCGTCGGCTGCGTCGTACTTCTTCGCAGCTGCCGTCGCCTGTGGCGGCACCGTCACGGTTCCGGGGCTCGGCACCGGGAGCTTGCAGGGCGACGTGCGGTTCGCCCACGTGCTGGGCACGCTGGGGGCCAGCGTCGAGATGGCGCCGCGGTCGACGACGGTCACCTCTGGAACCTTCGGCGGCTGCACCGTCGACATGTCCGACATCTCCGACACCGCTCAGTCGTTGGCGGCGATCGCTCCGCTCGCGGCGTCGCCGATCGAGGTGCAGGGAGTCGGGTTCATCCGTCGAAAGGAGACCGACCGAATACACGCCGTCGTGACCGAACTCCGGCGTCTCGGGATCCCCGCGAGCGAGCTCGACGACGGTTTCCGAATCGAGCCGGGGCCGGTGTCGCCGGGAGTGGTGCGTACCTACGACGACCATCGAATGGCGATGAGCTTCGCGGTGCTGGGGTTGGCTGTTCCGGGCATCGAGATCGCCGATCCGGGCTGTGTCGCCAAGACGTTCCCCGGCTTCTGGGAGACTGTCGAGGACGTCCGAATCCAATCGCTGGCGGCCTTCGAAGGAGCGGGTAGGTGACAGACATCGGCGCGGTGATCGCCATCGACGGACCGGCGGGATCGGGCAAGTCGACGATTTCGAGGATGGTCGCCGAGCGGGTCGGCCTTCCGATGCTCGACACGGGAGCGATGTACCGAGCCGTCACCTGCGCCGTGCTGCGGTCCGGTGGAGACGTCGGTGACCCCGACGTTGCCGCGGCGGCGGCCGAGGGCGCGGTGATCGTGGTCGACGACGTCGTGACCATCGACGGCGCCGACGTGACGACTGAGATCCGCGGTCCGGAGGTTTCGGCCAACGTCAGCATCGTGGCGGCACATCCGGGGGTTCGGACCCACCTGCGGGCGATGCAGCGGGAGTGGATGGCGCGTCACGGAGGCGGTGTTCTCGAAGGGCGCGACATCGGCACGGTGGTGCTGCCCGATGCTCCGCTGAAGATCTATCTGACGGCCTCCCCCGAGGTGCGGGCGAAGCGGCGCGCCGGGGACGTCCAGGGCGATTTCGACCTCGCTGCCGCCGCTGCCAACATCGCCGAGCGGGACCGCATCGACTCCACCCGCGAGGACTCGCCACTGCGACCGGCCGACGATGCCGTCATCGTCGACACGTCCGACCTGACCATCGACGAGGTGGTCGAGCGAATCGTCTCGGAAGCCCGGTCCCGAGGGCTGGCCCGAGAAGCCTCCGGAAAGGAACTGCTGTGACCCCTGCCCGACGTGGACCGTTGGCTCTCGGCGCGTATCGGCTGCTGTGGGTGGTAGCCCGGGCTCTCACCGGTGCCTACTGGCGACTTGAAGTGATCGGGACCGAGCGGGTGCCTCGAACCGGGGCATTCGTCGTCGCGCCGGTGCACCGCTCCAACCTCGACTTCCTGCTCGCCGGCCTCGCGATGAAGCGGCCGGTCCGCTACATGGCGAAGTCGTCGATCTTCCTCGGTGGCGTGATCGACCGGTTTCTCAACACGATGGGCGCGTTTCCCGTCGTTCGCGACACCGCCGACTTCTCGGCGATCCGGACGTGTGAGGAGCTGCTGGCGGCCGGCGAGCCGGTGGTGGTTTTCCCTGAAGGGCGTCGGAAGTCGGGCGACGAGGTTCTCGACCTGTTCGACGGCCCGGCGTTCGTCGCCGCTCGTCAGCGGGTGCCCATCGTTCCGGTCGGCATCGGTGGGTCGGACAAGGCGATGCCGATCGGCAAGAAGTGGATCCTGCCCCACAAGGTCGTGATCGTCATCGGCGAGCCGATCTATCCCGATGTCCCGATCGAGGGGCGGGTGCCTCGATCCGCTGTGACGAAGCTGACCGAACAGCTCCGGGGCGAGGTCCAGAACGTGTATGACACAGCTCGGCGGCTCGCCGGCTGATCAGGGCTGCTCGGCGCCTCGCCGGCTGATCGTTGCTGCTCGGCGCCTCGCCGGCTGATCAGGGCTAGAGCATCAGGCCGACGTACATGGAGGCGACTGCTCCGAGCGACGAGAGTGCGCCGCCGACGGCGAGTGCCGCCTTCGAACGGCCCACGATGTGCACGGCCGCGCCGGCACCGGAGACGAGCACGAGCAGGAACTTGATGCCGAACAGCGCTTGGTCGAGGTCCTCGACGACCAGCATGTTCCAGATGCCGGTGACGAGGGCAACGCCGTAGGCGGGCCAGGCGACCCGGTTGAACGCCTGCGCCACCTGCTTGGGGGCGTCGGGTCCGATCTTGCGGATCGTGGGGACGATGCCGGCGAGCACGATCTGGCCGCCGACCCACACCGAGGCGGCGAGCACGTGGAGGAACAGTCGGAAGGTGTCCATGACCGCCAGCCTCGCGGAGGGCACCCGCCGTGAGCGAACCGTGTGCTGGAAGTGCCCGCTGAGGGCGTTTCCAGCACATGGTTCTTCAGCTGTGCCGGACTGTCAGTGGCGGCTGGGTACCGTGTCGCTCCTTCCCCTGCGCAACCGGTCCGACCACCGAGGATCGAACATGGACCAGCAATGGCTTGCCCGTCGCTCCGCTCGCGCCCATGGCGTGCTGCTTCCGGAAGTCCTGGATGCCGCTGGCATCTCGATGAAGCAACGACGCGCCCGTGTGCAATCGGGCGAATGGCGGCTCCTCCCGTGTGGCATCGCGGTCGTCGGGGGTGCGCCGGTGACGTTCGAGATGTCCGCTACCGCTGCGCTCGCCGCTGTCAGGGGTTCAGTGCTCTGTTGTCAGTCCGCGGGCACGGTGCATGGTGTCGACGTACACGACGACCTCATCCATGTCGGCCTGCCTCCCGGCACCACCAGTCGGCGGCGTGGTGTGGTCGTTCATCGGTTCCGATTCGACAAGAAGGACGTCACGCGTCGATCCGGCTTCCCGGTGACGACGATCGAGCGCACGCTTGTGGACCTGAGTCCGGTGTTGGCTCCGCGAGATCTGCGGCGCGCGGTCGAGATCGCGCTGGTGGAGCGGCGGACGACGTTCACGCGAGTCGAGGACGCGTATCTCCGTGTCGGGCGGCAAGGAAGGCCGGGGACCGTCCGCATGCGAGACACTCTCGCTCGACTCGACGGCTGCCCTCCGAGCGAGTCGGAACTGGAGGCGATGATGCTCGACCTTCTCGCTTCGGCGGGCCTCGCCACGCCGGTGCTTCAGCACACCTTCGAATGGAACTCGTTGGAGAAGGGACGAGTCGACATGTGGTTTCCGGCTGACGAACTGATCGTTGAGCTCGACGGCCGTCGGTTTCACTCCCGGCTCGCCGCGTTCGAACGGGATCGCCGACGAGACCAGCTCGCGCTGGTCAAGGGTCTCAGGACGGTGAGATTCCCGCACCGTCAGATCACGGACTCACCTGCGGAAGTCGTCGACATCCTCCGCGCCCTCACCCCGAGGACGAACTGTGTGTTGGATGTGCCCTGAGAGGGCGTTTCCAGCACACAGTTCGGCCGGCGGCCTCGGCCGGCGAGGTCAGGCGAGGGAGGCGAGGACCTCGCTGGCGGGGAGTTGGCGGTCGTTGAGCACAGGGCCACCCACCGGATCACCACCGAGCACGAGCGTTGCGAAGCTGTCGACGGCGACGAGCAGGTCGCGGAGGTTGCGCGGCGGCGGGAAGTATTCGTCCTCGTCGGTGGTGCGGACCTCCTCGACACCCTGCGTGGGCGCGAGCTTGGCGATGACGGCCTCGACGAGGTCCTCGGGCGCGCTGGCACCCGCGGTAACACCCACAGTGCCGGCTAAGTCGGTGGGGAGCTCCTCGGCGTCGTTGATGCGGAACACCTGCGGGCACCCGGCCTCTCGGGCCAGCTTCTCGAGCGCCAAGGTGTTGGAGGAGTTGGCCGAGCCGACGACAACCATGGCGTCGCAGCGGGGCGCGATGTCCATGAGCGCCGACTGGCGGTTGGTGGTGGCGAAACAGAGGTCGCTGCGGCCAGGCACCCAGAGGTCGGGAAACCGTTCCTTGGTGGCGTCGAGTACGTCACGCCAGTCGCGGTGGGAGAGCGTGGTTTGCGCCAGGAGGGCGACGGGTGTGTCGAACTCGGGGAGCGCGGCGACCTCCTCGACCGACTCCACGCGGTGGGTTGAGTCGGGGGCGACGGCCATCGTTCCGACCGCTTCCTCGTGGCCCTCGTGGCCGACGTAGACGATCTGGTAGCCCTTGCCCGCCCGCACCTTGACTTCGTGGTGCACTTTGGTGACGAGTGGGCACACCGAATCGACCACATAGCCGCCGCGCTCGATGGCTGCGGCGACCACTTCGGGTGCGGAGCCGTGGGCGGACAGCATGATCGGCCGACCCTCGGGAACCTCGGCGATGTCGTCGACGAATACGACGCCGAGGTCGACGAAACGCTGCACGACCCGCTGGTTGTGCACGATCTCGTGGTAGCAGTACACCGGCGGCTCGAACGCCCGGACCATCCAGGCCAACGCCTTGATGGCCATCTCGACTCCGGCGCAGAAGCCCCGGGGTGCGGCGAGCAGGACGCGATCGACTGGCATATCGACAACGAGTCTACGGCCGGGGGAAGTGACCACCGGGTCGGTCGAACTCCAGTGGGTTGTCGTCGGACTCCAGTGGGTTGTCGTCGGACCGGTAGCGTTTGGGCCATGTCCACCGCCCGCGTCGTCGCCGTCGCGCCCGGTAGCCCGGCGGATGAGGGTGGGGTCGTGGTCGGCGACCTGCTCACCGCCGTCAACGGGCAACCGATCCGCGACGTCATCGAGTACCGCGTCCTCACCGACGACGCCGAGGTCAGCCTGTCGATCGACCGGGGAGGCCTGGAGCTCGACATCGACATCGAGAAGGCCGACGGCGAGCACCTCGGGATCGAAGTCGACTCCGCCGTCTTCGACCGTGTGCGGACCTGCGACAACCATTGCGAGTTCTGCTTCATCTACCAACTGCCGAAGGGCATGCGAAAGAGCCTGTACCTCAAGGACGACGACTATCGCCTGTCGTTCCTGTACGGGAACTTCACGACGCTCACGCGCTTCACCGAAGCCGACCTGGAGCGGGTGATCACCGAGAACTTGTCGCCGCTCTACGTCTCGATCCACGCCACCGACCCCCAGACCCGCAACGAGATGCTCAAGAACAAGCGCGGTGCGATGAGCCTGCGCTGGCTGCGGGCGCTGCTCGACCACGGCATCGAGGTCCACGGCCAGATCGTCGTGTGCCCCGGCCTCAACGACGGCGACATTCTCGAGGACACGTTCTGCGGTGTCCTCGACGAGTATCCCGAGCTGGCCGACGTGGCCGTGGTGCCGCTGGGCCTGTCGAAGTACAACCGGGAGCCACGGATGCGGCTGCACACGGCCGAGGAGGCGGGCGCGGTGTGCGATCTTGTCGACGAGTGGCAGGAGATCTACCGGCAGCATCTCGGGCATCGCATGGTCTACGCCGCCGATGAGTACTACCTGATCGCGGGCCGACCGTTCCCCGAGGCTGGCACCTACGACGGGTTCTCGATGCACGAGGACGGAATCGGGATGGCTCGCGCCTTCGAGCTGGAGTTCGCGGGGGCGACCGGGGAGGAGGCGATCGGCGTTCAGCCCGGTTTCTTCAACTGGGTCGACGGCGCGCCGGCGGAGGGGTATCGGGCACCGCGTACGGCCGGCAGTGTCACGTTGCGCCCGCGTGCGCCGCGGCCCGACGCTCCGGTCGGCATTCTCACGGGGCACTACGGCATGACGGTCCTCGCGCCGCTGATCGCCGGGCTGGAGCGCGCCGACGTGCGGCTGGTGGAGGTCGAAGCCCAGTTTTTCGGGGGCAACGTCGGCGTCGCTGGGCTGATGGTGGGGGAGGACCTTCAGCGGACGCTTTCGGAGCAACCGGCCGGACACCGCTATCTTCTTCCCGACGTGTGCTTGTCGGGTGGCCGATTCCTCGACGGGCTCACCCCCGACGACCTCCCTCGTCCCGTCGAGGTCGTGCCCACCGATGGCGTGGCGCTGCGGCGCGCGCTGGAGCCCCGAGATGCCTGACACCGATTCGCCCCGTGCCGACGTCGATCCGCCGAGCGACGCTGATCTGCCGATCGTCGCGATCGTCGGTCGCCCCAACGTCGGCAAGTCGACGTTGATGAACCGCATCATCGGTCGCCGTGAGGCCATCGTGCAGGAGCGGCCCGGTGTCACCCGCGACCGCAAGATGGTCGAGGCCAACTGGAACGGCCGGGACTTCCGGCTCGTGGACACCGGCGGGTGGATGAGCCGGGGTTCGGCGCTCGACAAGAAGGTGTCACGCCAGTCCGAGAAGGCGATCACCGAGGCCGACGTGGTCCTGTTCGTGGTCGACGCGACGGTCGGGGTGACCGACGACGACGTCGAGGTGTCGCGTCTACTGCTGCGACTCGACGTGCCGGTCATGGTCATCGCCAACAAGGTCGACGACACCGTGCACGAGGCGGCGATCTGGGAGCTGATGTCGCTCGGACTCGGCGAGCCGTATGCCGTGAGTGCGTTGCACGGCCGTGGCACCGGCGACTTCCTCGACGCGGTCCTGGAGCGCTTTCCGCCACCGCCGGAGGTCGACGACATCACCGCTGACGGCGATGAGCACGCCTCGCAGTTCGCCGTGGCTCTCGTCGGCCGACCCAACGTGGGCAAGTCCACTCTGTTCAACCGCCTCATCGGTGAGGACCGGTCGGTGGTCCACGACATGCCCGGCACGACCCGAGACTCCGTCGACACGGTCGTCGAGACCGAGCACGGAGCCATCAAGTTCATCGACACGGCGGGGATGCGCCGCAAGAGCCGCATCGACGAAGGCACCGAGTATTTCTCGATGGTGAGGGCACTGCAATCGGTCGACGAAGCCGACGCCGCGCTCCTCGTCATCGACGCGACCGAGGGCATCACCCACCAGGACCAGCGGCTCGCCGAACGCATCGACGCGTCGGGCAGCCCGATCGTCATCCTCCTCAACAAGTGGGAGATGATGGACGCCGACGCCCGCAACGCGGTGCTGTACCAGATGTCGCAGAAGCTGCATTTCCTGGGTGACTCGGCGGTGCTACGGATCTCGGCGCTCACCGGGCGCGGCGTCCATCGGTTGGTCCCGGCGCTGGAGACGGCGATCGACGCGTACCACAAGCGGGTTCCGACCCGGAAGGTCAACGACGTGATCCGCAGGGCGCAGCAGGCCCAGCCGGGCCCGCACGGTGCGCGGGTGCTGTACGCGACGCAGGGTGCCACCGATCCGCCCACGTTCACCTTGTTCGCCAACAAGACGATCCCGCCGCACTACCTGCGGTACCTGGAGCGGATGTTGCGCGACGAGTTCGACCTCGGCGCGACGCCGATCAAGATGCGCGTCCGCAAGCGCACCGAGTAGCCCGCCCCCACCACAACCCGTTCTGTTGTACGAAGCGCGCGCCTGAGCGCGCGCTTTGTACAACAGAACCGGTTGCGGGGAACCGGTGAGGTGGCGAGGGACCGGTAGCCTGATCGCGCTCTATGGTCGCTCGTTGGTTCCTCCTCGCCGTGGTCGGCGTGTGCCTCGTGGGCGCCGGCACCTGGATCCGCGCCGCGGTGGTCCGGCTGCGAACCCTCCGGAAGCTCGACTCGACGGCGACCGACATCATCGAGTTGTCCGGCAGCACGGTGTCCCACGACATGCAGACCGCGGGCTTGTATCTCGCTGTGGCGCTTGCTGTTGGGCTGGTCGCGCTTACGGAGGACCCCGCAGCGTGGTACTTCATCGGCACTGTGACGCTGCCGGTGGCCATCAGTCTCTGGCTTGCCCGCTACGTGCGGCGGGACGCCCGCCTGACCGAGCAGCGACTCCGGGTCGAGCAGCGGGCCATCGACGTGCTCGCTCAGACAGACACGGCACCGGCCCGCTGGGCCGAACGCCTCGCCCCCGCCGCAATGCCGCATACCCCCGGCTTCGAGATCGGTACGGTGCACGAGGCGGTCTCGGGGGTGATGTCGGGCGATCTGGTCGACGTCTTCCACCTCCCGACCGGCCGGTTGTGCTGCGTGGTCGGTGACGTTTCCGGACACGACGTCGAGGCGTCCATCACGGCCTTGCAGACCAAGTTTCTGCTGCGCTCATACCTCCGCCGGTTCCGTGACCCCGGCCAGGCGCTCGAGGAGCTCAACCGTCAGGTGTCGGACTACGAACGGCCCGAGGAGTTCGTGTCGCTCGTGGTGCTGGTCTTCGACGAGGACGCGGGAGCTGTTCGGTATGCATCCGCTGGGCACCCGCCGGCGTGGCTGTCCCACGACCGTCAACTTCAACCGCTCCGGGCGACGGGACCGGTGCTGATGATGGACCCGGCGGCGACGTACCAGTCGCGTGAAGTCGCGTTTGAGAAAGGCGATCTGATCGTTGCCCTCTCCGACGGTGTCGCCGAGGCCCGTTCGGGCGATCAGCTCTTCGGCGAGGAGCGAATTGCTGGGGTGGTCAGGCGTTTCGGCGACGCTGGAGCGCAGGACGTGTGCCGGGAGCTGGTGCACGCCGCCGGTGAGTTCGCGTCCGGGCCGATCACCGACGACATCACCGTGCTGGCCGTCCGCCGGGTCGAGTGAATCGGTTCGTCCACTTCGTCGAGCCTGCGGGGGGTGCGGCAAACTCTGGCCCATGACCGACCCGTTGCACACGGCGCTCGAACGAGCCACCCAGGGGAACCTCCACAAGGAAGGCGAGAAGCTGGCGCGACAGAACAAGTTGTTCGTGCGCGAACGCATCGAGTTTTTGTGTGATCCGGGCACGTTCGTCGAGGACGGGTTGCTCGCTAACGCGCTGTCGACCGACCTTCCTGCCGACGGCGTGGTCACCGGAGTCGGCGAGGTCGACGGGCGAGCCGTTGTGGTGGTCGCCAATGACCCGACGGTGAAAGCGGGGTCGTGGGGCGCTCGCACCGTCGAGAAGATCGTGCGGATGACCGACCTCGCGCTGCGCGACAACCTCCCGGTGTTCTGGCTGATCGACTCCGCCGGTGCCCGCATCACCGATCAGGTCGAACTGTTTCCCGGTCGACGGGGTGCGGGTCGGATCTTCTACAACCAGGTTCGCCTCTCGGGGAAGGTTCCCCAGATCTGCTGTCTGTTCGGTCCGTCCGCAGCTGGTGGCGCGTACATTCCGTCGTTCTGCGACATCGTGATCATGGTCGAGGGCAACGCGTCGATGTATCTCGGGTCGCCGCGGATGGCCGAGATGGTCATCGGTGAGGTCGCCAGCCTCGAGGAGACCGGCGGTGCCCGAATGCACTGCTCGGTGTCGGGGTGCGGCGACAACCTCGCTCACGACGACACCGACGCGATCGAACAGGCCAAGGCGTATTTCACCTACATGCCGACGTATTGGCGTCACGATCCGCCGACCTACGAGGCGGTGCCACCGGTGCGTGAGCTCGACGACTCGATCGTGCCAGCCGAGGACACGATGGGCTACGACATGCACCGGGTGATCGACTGCCTCGTCGACGCCGAGAGCTTCTTCGAGGTGAAACCGTTGTTCGCGCCGGAGCTCGTGGTCGGCTTCGGGCTGATGGACGGCTCACCCGTCGGGTTCGTCGCCAACAACCCGATGGTGAAGGGAGGCGTGCTGTTCACCGACACCGCCGACAAGGCGGCGCGGTTCATCTGGTGTTGCGACGCCTTCAACATCCCGCTGATCTTCCTCGCGGACGTCCCCGGCTTCATGATCGGCACCGAGGTCGAGCGCCAGGGAATCATCCGCCACGGGGCCAAGATGATCACCGCAGTGTCGGAGGCGACGGTGCCGAAGCTCTCCGTCGTGTTGCGGAAGGCGTATGGAGCGGGCCTCTACGCGATGTCGGGACCGGCGTTCGAGCCGGAGGCGACGATCGCTCTGCCGACGGCGAAGATCGCCGTGATGGGCCCCGAGGCCGCCGTCAACGCAGTCTTCGCCAACAAGATCGCGGCCATCGAGGACCCTGTCGAACGTGAGGCGTACGTACAGGAACAACGGCGCATCTACGAGGAGGATGTCGACCTGCTGCACCTCGCGTCGGAACTGGTGATCGACGCCGTTGTCGACTGGGGGGACCTGCGGAGCGAGATCATCCGGCGGCTCACACGGGCCGCCGGCAAGACGCGGGTCTTCTCCGATCGCCGTCACGGCGTGCCACCGGTCTGAGCGACCGCGTGCGTGGCGGCTTTGCTTCTCAGCCGCGCACCCCTGTCATCATGACCGCGATCGCCACGAGCGCGAGCGTCAACGGTACGGCCACGTAGGCCACCGGGACGCGGTGCTCCTGGCCCACGACCGGTGCCGCGGACGCGGTCGCGGCCCACACGACTCCGCCGTAGACGAGCACGAACCAGAGCGAACCGACGACGGCGCGAAGCGGCGACAGATCGGCGAACAGCGGAAACACGATCATCCCGAGCGGGAGGACCGCGACGGTGAGCAGCACCCGTCGCGCGACCACGCCCCAGTGCGGGTGCGTGAGGGCGAGCGGGGCGAGCACGACCGTCACGATCAGCGGCATCGCCGGGCCGCTGCAGACCGCCACGAGCGAGCCCATCGTCACCACGCGTGTAACGGTGCGGATGCGGCGACGGACGCCGCGGCGACGGACCGCGAGTGCGACGGCTTGCATGAACGCGACGACGCCGAACGCGCCGACGATGAAGATCGTGCCGTCCCAGGTGAACTCCGGGTCGGTCGAGATGAACCGCATCCACACGCGGGCGAGCGCTCCCCACAGGAGGCCTCCGACGAGACCGCCGACGAGAAGTAGCCCAACCTTGGGCCACGGCAGGAGGCCCGTATCGGCCGTGTCGGTCGTTTCGGTTGTGAGGGTCTGTTCCGCGGGTGTGACGGTGCTCATAGTGGTTCTGTCGCGACCCGGTGCGTACGCGGTTCGAATGGCGCGACGGGCCCGGTGTAGACACTTGGCCGATGCCCTGGTGTGACGACTGCGATCGGTTCTACACGCCGACGACGTTGACCCCCGATGGGCACTGCCCGGAGGGCCACCAGGTCGCGGAGCCGAGCGAAGCCGACGGCGAAGCGAAGGTCCCGTGGCACTTCTGGTTGCTCGTCGTCGCGCTGGCGTTGTATCTCGGCTGGCGCGCTGTCGAGGGCATCATCTGGCTGTTCTCCTGACACAGAGCGGTAACGAACCCGAGCGCCGGCGAACTTTGGGGGATTCCTGTGAGGGGATCACAGAAATCCCCCAAAGTCGCGGGGCGCGGCGGCTGGCGGGAGGCCGCCGCGCCGTGGGGGTTCCTAACCCGGCGGCCCGACGGTGACTGCGGGCAGAGCCGTCAGTTCGTCGGCGGTGAACAACCGTGATCGGATCAGGAACCGCACACCTTCAGGCGCTTCCAGTGAGAACCCGGCCCCCCGACCCTTCACCACGTCGAGGGTGAGATGGGTGTGGCTCCAGTACTCGAACTGCTCGCGGCTCATGAAGAACGGGGCGCCGCCCACTTCGCCGAGTTGCACGTCGGAGCTGCCGACCCGGAACTCGCCGTGGGGGAAGCACATCGGCGACGATCCGTCGCAGCAGCCACCCGACTGGTGGAACATCACCGGTCCGTGATGTTCCACCAGTCGGCTGATCAGATCGAGTGCCTGCGGTGTCGCATCGATCCTGCTGGGAGCGTCCTTCATCAGCGGAGGTACCGGAGCGGAGCGGAGGTGGCCGAGGCAACCATGTCAGAAGCCGAGGTACCGCAGCGGAAGCAGGGAGCGGAGCGACCGATCCTGAGCGGAGGTGGCCGAGGCAACCATGTCAGAAGAACCCGAGTTTGTCGGGCGAGTAGCTGACCAGGAGGTTCTTGGTCTGCTGGTAGTGGTCGAGCATCATGCGGTGATTCTCCCGGCCGATGCCCGACGACTTGTAGCCGCCGAACGCCGCGCCGGCGGGGTAGAGGTGGTAGCAGTTCGTCCACACCCGACCGGCCTGGATGCCCCTGCCGAGCCGGTAAGCCGCTCCGGAGTCGCGGGTCCACACGCCTGCGCCGAGGCCGTAGAGCGTGTCGTTGGCGATCTCCAGCGCCTCCGCCTCGTCCCTGAAGGTCGTCACCGACACGACCGGCCCGAAGATCTCCTCCTGGAAGATGCGCATCTTGTTGTTGCCCCGGAACACGGTCGGCTCGATGTAGTAGCCACCCTCGTGCCCGGCGACCTCACGGGCCGAACCACCGGCCAGCACCTCCGCTCCCTCAGCCTTGCCGATGTCGAGGTAGCTGAGGATCTTCTCGAACTGGTCGTTGCTCGCCTGTGCGCCAATCATCGTGTCGGTGTCGAGCGGGTCGCCTTTCACGATGGCGTTCACACGTTCGAGCGCCCGCTCCATGAACCCGTCGTAGATCGACTCCTGGATCAGAGCCCGGGACGGGCAGGTGCACACCTCGCCCTGGTTGAGGGCGAACATCGTGAAGCCTTCGAGCGCCTTGTCGAAGAATGCGTCGTCGGCCTCCATCACATCCGCGAGGAAGATGTTGGGGCTCTTGCCGCCGAGTTCCAGCGTGACCGGGTTCAGGTTCTCCGAGGCGTACTGCATGATCAGGCGGCCTGTCGTCGTCTCCCCGGTGAACGCGACCTTGGCGACACGGGGGCTCGACGCCAGCGGCTTGCCGGCCTCGACGCCGAATCCGTTGACGACGTTGACGACGCCGTCGGGCAGCAGGTCGCCGACGAGCTCCATGAGATACAGGATCGACATCGGGGTCTGCTCGGCGGGCTTCAGGACGACGCAGTTGCCTGCGGCGAGCGCCGGAGCCAGCTTCCAGACCGCCATGAGGATCGGGAAGTTCCACGGGATGATCTGTCCGACGACACCGAGCGGCTCCTTGAAGTGGTAGGCGACGGTGGTGTCGTCGAGCTGCACGATCGACCCCTCCTCGGCGCGGAGCACGCCTGCGAAGTAGCGGAAGTGATCGACGGCCAGTGGGAGGTCGGCAGCGAGGCACTCGCGAACCGACTTGCCGTTCTCCCAACACTCGACGACCGCCAACTCCTCCAGGTTCATCTCGATTCGCTGCGCGATGGCCAGCAGGATGTTGGAGCGTTCGGTCGGGCTGGTGCGGCCCCACGCGTCCTTCGCCGCGTGGGCGGCGTCGATCGCGAGGTCGATGTCGGCGGCCGTGCCGCGTGCCACCTCGCAGAACGTCTTGCCGTCGACGGGAGACTCGTTCTCGAAGTAACGCCCGTCGACCGGCGGCACCCACTTCCCCCCGATGAAGTTGTCGTAGCGCGACTTGATGTGGATTGGGCTACCTTCGCCACCGGGTGCCGGGAACAACATGGCTGAACTCCTTGCCGACGTGCCGCACCCCCTGCGCGGCCTCGACATCGATCATGCGCGGCGTAGGGTTGGAACAAGGTTGGTACGCACCAAGGGGGTCTTGGGTGGCTGGTTCGGAGCTTCGAGAGCGCCGTCGATCCGTGGAGAATGCCCGGGCGCGAGGCGAGGCACCGGTTGCCGAGATCGGCGAGTCGTGGACCCGGTGCCGCCGAACGGTTGACCCGGCCGCTACGGCTGCACCCGTCGATGTCGAGCCCGAGGAGGTGCGTCAACGCTGGGAGGCGTCACCGATTCGACGGTCCGCCGTCGGCCTCGAGGAGCAGCTGACTCTCGCCGCCGAGGCGGGTGACCTCGTGGCGGCCGTGACCGATCAGGATGGCCGAATCCTGTGGAGTGCCGGCGGCCGCACGATGCGCCGAGTCGCCGAGTCGGTGGGGTTCGTGCCCGGCGGCCGGTGGCACGAGACATCAGACGGCAACAATGCGCTGGGACTCGCGCTTAGACGAGGACG
>JAIBBP010000186.1 GCA_019694615.1 Microthrixaceae bacterium
TGACCAACATTGCTGTCCGCGGCGACGACGGATCGATCAGCGCGATCGTCAGCCGGTGTCGCGACCGCCGCGACGAGCTGTCAGCGAAGTGCGCGACTGCCGCGCTCGACGCGCTGGCGGAGGTCTCACCGAACGCGGTCATGACCGTGACCGGAGAGGTGATCACCTCGTGGAATCCGGCGGCCACGCGTCTCTTGGGATGGTCTGCCGACGAGGTCATCGGTCAGAACACGACTCTGATCACTCCGCCGGAGCGGTCCCACGAACGCGAGCAGGGCGCCGCGCATCTTCGCGGTGGCGAGACGGTCAACGGCCATGCGACGGTGCGTCTCGCCAGGGACGGGTCGCAGGTGCCGGTGCTCATCGACGTCGTGCCGGTGTTCGACGCAGTTCGCCAGGTGTGGATCGGGCTGGTGACGATGCGTGACGGGCGGACCCGTGACGAGGTCGTCGAGGCAGCGGTCGAGGCGGCCGTCAGAGCTGAGACGCGGAGTCGACTCCTGCTGGCATCATCGGCCGAGGGCATAGCGGTGATCGATGGGGAAGGAAGGCTGAAGGCCGTCAGTTCATCGGTCGAGCGGAGGACCGGGGTCACCGCCGACAGCCCCGTGGACCCGGTACTGACTGTTCACCCCGATGACCGGGACGCCCTCGCAAGAACGTTCCGCGCTGTCCTCGAACATCCTGCGGAGCAGCCGGTGGCTCTCTTTCGCCTGAACCCATCCGGTGGTGAAGCGCGGTGGCGAGAGGCAACGTTCACGAACCTTCTGCACGACCCGGTGGTCGCAGGGATTGTGGTGAACGTTCAGGACGTTCATGAGCGCGAGGTCGCCGCACGGGCCCTGCGCGAGTCGCAGAGTCGCTGGTCGGCGGTTGCGAATCGGTCGAGTGACGTCGCCATGTTCTTCGAGGCCGACGGCACCATTCGCTGGGTCAGCCCGGCGGTCCACGAGGTGTTCGGACGTGACCCTGCCGACCTCGTTGGGACCACTGGGTTCGATCTAGTCCACCCCGACGACCTCGAGTACGTGATGACCGAGTTCCTCACCGGCCTGACCTACACGGGCGATCACGTCACCGTCGAGTTCCGGGTCGTCGACAGCGACGGGCGCGTGCGCTGGGTCGAGGAGGTGGCCACCAACCTGCTCGACGATCCCGACGTCGGCTTCATCGTGGCGAACGTGCGTGACGTCACCGAAAGGAGATCGGCTCACGATGAGCTGGCACGCCTCGCACTCGTCGACGACCTGACCGGCCTGCCGAATCGCAACGCCCTGCTGGAGATCGCACGCACCGGTCTCGCGGCGCGCGATGCCGAGCACGAGTGTGGCGTGGTGTTCTTCGACATCGACGACTTCTGCGACGTGAACGACACGCTCGGCCATGCGGTCGGCGATGCGCTCCTCCTCGCCATCGCCGAACGCGTGTCGCCGATGCTGTCCTCGTGCTGCTCCCTCGCCCGCTTCGGTGACGATCAGTTCGCCGTCTTCTGCCGGGACGTCTCCGACCCTCAACAGATCCGGGGCATCGTGCGGTTGGTGCAAGGCGCGATGGAGGCTCCGTTCCACGTGGACGGGCACGAGGTGTTCGTCGTGCTCAGCGCCGGAGTCGCGTTGTCGCCTCCCGACGACGTCGATGCCCTGCTGCGGCGTGCCGACACGGCCCTCTACCGGGCGAAGCGTGCCGGGCGCGGTCAGACCGTCTACTTCGAGCGCGAGCTCGCCGCGGAATCGCGGAACCGCCTGTACCACGCCGGCGAGCTGCGGCGAGGGATCGAGCGTCACGAGATCCGTCCCCACTACCAGCCGGTCGTCGACCTCGCGACCGGGAAGGTCGTCGCCGTCGAGGCGTTGGCGCGGTGGACGCACGCCACCGAAGGTGTGATCCCTCCCGACGTCTTCATCCCGGCTGCGGAGGCGACGGGGCTGATCGGGGAGCTCGGTCGACAGATCCTCGATCAGGCGTGTCGGGACGCCCGGAGATGGCTCGACCAGGGCCGACGGCTCCAGGTTTCGGTGAACGCGTCAGCGGTGCAGTTGATGGACCGGTCGTTCCCGTCCCAGGTTGCAGAGACCCTGATCCTGTCGAGGGTCGCTGCCGATCAACTGACCTTCGAGATCACCGAAACAGCGGCGTTGCGGGACATGGGGGTCGTGCTCGAGACCCTGCGGCGGCTCGGTGAGCTCGGCGTCGAGATGTCCCTCGACGACTTCGGGACGGGGTATTCGTCGCTGTCGCTTCTCAAGCGGCTACCAGTCGCCGCGATCAAGATCGACCGCAGTTTCGTCAGCGGACTGGGTCAGTCGAGCGACGACGACCGTATCGTCACCGGTGTGATCAACCTCGGGTCGGCGTTGGGGTACCGGATCGTGGCCGAAGGTGTCGAAACCGAGGATCAGGCATCGATGCTTCGGGACCTCGGCTGCGGGGTTGCCCAGGGCTACCTGTGGTCGCCTGCGGTGCCTGCTGGGGATCTCCTTGGTGTTATCGATCGCATCGAGGGTGAATCGCCGCCCTACTGAGCGCCGGCTGCGACCTCGAACCACACGGTCTTGCTCCGCTCGGTGTTGCGGACTCCCCAGTCGAGGGCGAGCGCGGCCACGATCTTGAGGCCGAGCCCACCCAGCCGGTTCGGGTCGGGTTCGGACGGCCGGATCGGAGAGAGCGGACTCGCGTCGGTGACCTCGACCCGAAGCCGGTCGGGGTGGCGGTGCAGCGCGACGATGGCGTGGGTGGTGTCGGTGTGCACGATGGTGTTCGTCACGAGTTCTGACACCATGAGCTCCGCGTCGTCGATGAGGTCGTCCCAACCCCACGACTCCAGTGAAGAGCGCACCATCTGACGTGCATCGGCGGGTGATCCCGCGGTCAGAGTCGTCGATCCGTGGCCGATCGCCCCAGCCGTGGTGTCATTTCCGCGCCTCACGTGCACCCACTACCCCCGCTCCACGTCGTCGAAACCAGCCAGGATGGGGGGTCTGGGCGTGGCGTCGGGGACGCGCTCTCGGACCCATCCCGCTTCGTGCGAGCACCTCAACCGAGCGGTGTTCGGACCGATAGGGAGAGATGACGATCGCTCCCGAAGTAGTCCCCGTTTCGCTCGACGCCCTTCCCTCGATGCCGGCAGCCGCCGTGCGGATCGTGGGGTTGTGCGATGACCCCAATGTGGAGCTCAAGGAGCTGGCAGAAGCTGTGGCTCTCGACCCGGCGCTGTCCGCGCGCATCCTACGGATCGCGAACTCGGCTGCGTACAGCCGAGGCAATGACGTCACATCAGTCGACCGGGCGATGATGCTGATGGGGATCAAGCTCGTGAAGCTCACGGCGCTTGGTTTCGTCGTCAGCGACACCCTGTCGGGCAGCCTGGAGGACGGGAGTGATGTCGCCGGCCAGGTCTGGCGTCAGTGCCTCGTGAAAGCGATCGCGTGCCGCGAGCTCGCACAGCTGGCCGGGCTTCGCTCGACCCCGGAGGCCTTCCTGGCCGGGTTGTTCGATGGGATGGGCCAACTGCTCGCGATGGTGACCCGACCGGAGCTGTTCGGACCGATGATTCAGGCCAGCCCATTCCCCAACCCGTCCGAGGAGCGTGCGGTGCTCGGGATGTCGACGAGCGAGCTGGTGCGGGGAGCCCTGACCACATGGGGTGTTCCGGAGCTCTACGCCCGTGTGGTTGAAGCGTGTGACGGGGACGAGGCGTTCGATCAGAGCGAGGTGGGGCGGCTTGCCGCGACCCTCGTGCTGGCGCGTGCCGCGACCTGTCAGCTCCTCGGCCATCCCACCGATCCGGCCGCCGCCGAGCCGGCACGCGTCAGCCTCGATCTTGCCGTGGACGCGGTCGACACGATCGCCGTCGACCTCGGCACCCACGTCGCCGGGCTCGCGGACACGATGGGGATCCACCTGGGCGCAGAGGTCGACTTCACGGCGCTGTTGGCACAGGCGAGGAGCAAGATGATCGAGACGACGATGCAGATCGCCGAGGAGTCCCTGCGCCAGACGACCCAGATCAACGACCTCGAGGATCAACGGGACGCGCTCCGGCGCGAGTCGCTGACCGATCGGCTCACCGGGCTCCCGAACCGCCGGGACTTCGACGAGACGCTTCATCAGGAGATCGAGAACCGCATCACCGGTCGCACCGTGTCGGGTGCACTCGGACTCGCGATGATCGACATCGACCATTTCAAGCAGGTCAACGACACGTACGGTCACCGCGCCGGTGACCTGGTGCTCGCTGCCGTCGGAGCGACCCTGGCCGCCACGTCACGGGAGGGTGAGATGGCGGCCCGGTACGGCGGTGAGGAGTTCGTCCTCATCATGCCGATCGTGGAGTCGGCCGAGGCTCTCGCTGCTGCGGCGGAGAGGTTCCGCCGTGAGATCGCTGCTCAGCAGATCGATGTCGACGGCCTGATCCTGAACGTGACCGCGAGCATCGGCGCGATCGCCGCGACGTCGTTCGCCTCCCAGGACGCTGCAACGGCACTCACCGAGGCCGCGGACCGACTCCTGTACCAGGCGAAGCACGGCGGTCGGAACACGACCCGAACCGAGTTCGTCGGGCCCAGCGTCGGCTGACGGCACCCACTCGGGTGGGTGTCGGGTCCGCCTGGGAGGCGACCCCTCGAAGCGCTAGATCGCTGAGGTGGCGTCGAGCGTTATCGAGCGGGGTGCGAGATCCATCTCCGGCAACGTCGACGCGATCAGCGCCGATGTGTCGAGATCGGACTCGGTGGTCGGAACGTCGGGGCCGAGCAGTGAGAAGCGTTCGGTGGCCGCGACGCCGACCTCGGCACCGTCGCAGTGGACCTCGGGCAGCCGGATTGGTGCGCGGCGAGTGGGGCCGGTGAGGTCCAGGACCGCGAGCTGTCCTCCGTCGAGGCGCACCGCGATCCACGCAGCGTCGCTCGCCGCAGAAACTGTGATCGACTCCGCAGTCGTCGGGTGTTGCTGGGGATCGAGCGCCAGGAGCGTGCCTGTGGAGAGGTGGGCCCTGCCGGCCCTGCTCGGAAGGGAGTGGTCGAGCACGTCGAGGTTCTCTTGGCTGGGCTCGCCGTCGAGCAGATCGCGCGTGCGATAGGCGATCGCCTGGCGGGCGGCACCGGCGAGATGCTCCCGCCGGGACAACTCGTCGGTGAACAGGTCGAGCAGTCCGTACTCCGGCACGACGTCGCCCGGCGTCGCAAAGCGCAGGAGGAAGCTCGTCGCTGTGTGGGCCTCGTGACCTGAGAGATCGAGGACTGCATCGAGCAGTTCGGCTACCTGCTGCTCCCGCCCGGGCTTCGGTCGGAGGCGTACGAGGACCCCGTGGGTGATCCGTTCCTGAGTCGCCTGGTCTGTTGTCATGTCACCTCGCCCTGCCGGTGCCTCCCCCCGAAGGCCTCGATTCGTTCCCATCGGCTGGTCGGCCGGGCGATGAACCCGTTGAACATGACGATCGTGTGACGGTTTTCGCGAGTGAACGAACTTGCGTAAATACCCCCTGGGGGTATAATCAGAGGATTCCGACCACGAATGGAGTTCCCATGGCTGCACCTTCCACTCAGACGTTCCGGGTCGACGGAATGACCTGCGGCCACTGCTCTGGCGCAGTTGCGGCAGAGCTCTCCGCCATCGACGGAGTTCTGGCGGTCGACGTCGACCTCGACACTGGCCGTGCCGTCGTCGAATCCGATCGTGAGTTGGCGAGATCCGAGGTCGAAGCCGCAGTCCTTGAGGCCGGCTACTCGCTGGGTGACGAGGTCCTGCCGTGACCGCGCCCCGCCAGGTCACCCTCGATATCGACGGAATGACTTGCGCGTCGTGCGCCGCCCGAATCGAGAAGCGGCTCAACCGCCTCGACGGGGTCGACGCCACGGTCAACTACGCGACGGAGCGAGCGTCGGTCACGGCTGGGCCCGGAGTATCCGACGACGCGCTCATCGCGCAGGTGGAAAACCTGGGCTATCACGCTCGTCTTCCGCTCCGGCCGTCTCACGAACCGGAGGCGCATGGAGAGCACGGTGCCCACGAGTCTCCCGCTGGACATGCCCACGACGACCTCGACGTGGCGGTGTTGCGTCAACGGCTGCTGGTCTCCGCCGTGCTCGGCCTCCCTGTCCTCGTGTTGTCGATGGTTCCGGCATGGCAGTTCGACAACTGGCAGTGGCTCGCGTTCGCACTCACCGGTCCGGTGGTCATCTGGGGAGCGTGGCCGTTCCACCGCGCCGCAGCCATGAATGCCCGACACCTCGCTGCGTCGATGGACACGTTGGTGTCGATCGGGACGATCGCCGCATTCGGGTGGAGCGTGTACGCCCTTTTCTGGGGCGATGCCGGCCACCCGGGAATGGTGATGGAGATGTCGTTCGCCGCGGGTGGCGATGCCGCTCACGACGAGCTCTACCTCGAAGTGGCGTCGGCCGTGACGGTCTTCCTCCTGGCCGGTCGGTATTTCGAGGCGAAGGCCAAGCGCCGATCCGGTGCCGCACTTGCGGCTCTGCTCGACCTCGGAGCGAAGGACGTCGCAGTCCTTCGACCCGGCAGCGAACGCGAGGTCCGGATCCCGATCGGCGATCTGATCGTGGGTGATCGATTCGTTGTGCGACCGGGTGAGAAAGTGGCGACCGACGGGGTCGTCGAGGACGGAAGCTCGGCGATCGATGCCTCGCTGCTCACCGGCGAGTCGGTGCCGGTCGAAGTCGGGCCGGGAGACTCGGTAACGGGTGCGACGGTGAACGCCGGCGGACGGCTCGTCGTTCGTGCCACCCGTGTCGGTGCGGACACCGCACTCGCACAGATGGGCCGCCTCGTGACCGCCGCTCAGAGCGGCAAGGCTCCGGTTCAGCGGCTGGCTGATCGTGTCTCGGGAGTGTTCGTGCCGATCGTGATCGTGATCGCGATCGGCACGCTCGTCGGGTGGTTGGTGGCTGGGGAGTCGGCCACGGCCGCGTTCACCGCTGCCGTAGCGGTGTTGATCATCGCCTGCCCGTGCGCGTTGGGGCTCGCGACGCCGACGGCGTTGCTCGTTGGTACCGGCCGCGCGGCGCAGCTCGGAATCCTCATCAAGGGGCCGGAGATCCTCGAGTCGACTCGGCGGATCGACACGGTCCTGCTCGACAAGACGGGCACCGTTACATCGGGCGTGATGGCCCTTCGCGAGGTCGTTGTGACCGGGGTCGCGTCCGAGAATCGTGCAGCGGACGAGGAGTTGGCGACCCGGTTGGTCGGATCGGTGGAACACCACTCCGAACACCCGATCGCCCGGGCGATCGCAGCGTCGGCGTCCATCCTCGACGACGTCGCGGACTTCGTATCGCACCAGGGCCTCGGGGTGACGGGCGTGGTCGACGGGCACGAGGTCGCCGCGGGACGGCCGGCATTTCTCGAAGCACGAGGCCTTGCGTTGCCCGCCGACCTGATGGACCGACTCCACGCTGCCGAGGCCGAGGGCCACACCGTTGTCGCCGGCGGATGGGACGGTCAAGCGCGTGCACTCTTCGTCGTCTCCGACACGGTGAAGCCGTCGAGCGCCGCCGCCATCGCCCGGCTGCGCGACGAGGGGCTGACTCCGGTGTTGCTAACCGGCGACAACGACCGCGCCGCCCGCTCGGTGGCGGCATCGGTAGGAATTGACGAGGTGATCGCCGGCGTCCTTCCCGAGGGCAAAGTCGCCGAGGTGCAGCGCCTGCAACGGGAGGGGAGGGTCGTGGCGATGGTCGGCGACGGCGTCAACGACGCGGCTGCACTCGCCACGGCCGACCTCGGGATTGCCATGGGTACGGGCACCGACGTCGCCATCGAGGCGTCCGATCTGACGGTGATGCGAGGAGACCTCCAGGCCGTCCCCGACGCCATCGCCATGTCGCGCCGGACCTTGGCAACGATCAAGGCGAACCTGTTCTGGGCGTTCGCCTACAACGTCGCGGCCATACCGCTCGCTGCGGCGGGGCTGCTCAACCCGGTGATCGCCGGAGCGTCCATGGCCCTGTCGAGTGTGTTCGTGGTCTCGAACAGCCTCCGGCTCCGTCGATTTGTTCCGAGAGGGAGCGCCACGTGACCGGAGACGACGCGACCGATCCGAGCGCGACGACCAGCGAAGAGCGCTGGCCGACGTCGTCGACCCGCGGCTACTCGATGCAGAAGGCCGACTACCTCCGCCGTCTCCGTCGCATCGAAGGTCAGGTCCGCGGCCTGCAACGAATGATCGAGGAGGACACGTACTGCATCGACGTGCTCACCCAGATCAGCGCAGCGACGCGAGCTCTACAGAGCGTGTCGGTCGGACTCCTCGACGAGCATGTGCGCCACTGTGTGCGCCACGCGATGACCAACGATCCCGAGCACGCGGATGAGATGGTCGGCGAAGCGTTGAAGGCGGTCGAACGGCTCCTGAAGTCCTGACTCACTGGCGTCCTGACGCCATCGGAATCACCGATCCCCTCGAGCGGTCGCCACGTAGACGGAACCGACGATGACCGTCATCGCCGCCGCCGACCGGGCGCTGAGAGCCTCGTCGAGCAGGATCGCAGCGAGGACCACCGCGGCTACGGGTTCGGCGAGTGTGACGGCAACGGTGTCACTGAGCGACAGGTGGCGCAGTCCGATGGCCCACAAGCCGTAGGCCAACGCGGTCGACGCCAGCCCGAGGTACATGACCAGGGCAGCGGTCCCCCACGGCGCGGCACGGATCGAGTCCTGCACGGCGACAGACGACCCGATGGCGAACGGGAGCGCGAGCAGCGCGCCCGCCCCGAAGACGGTCGCGATGGCCGAGGTCGGAGACCGGTCCATCACGAGTTGCTGAGTCGCGAACCCGTAGGTCGGGTAGCAGACGCCGGCGAGGACCGCGAACGCCCACCCGGTGGGGTCCGCTTCGCCGCCGCTTCCCGAGGCGAGCGCGACGACCCCCGGCACGGCGACACACACGCCGAGAAGCCACCGCTTCGACACGCGCCGGTCGAACGCGAGACGATCGATCACCCCCGCGACGGCGGGCCCGGTCGCAATCGTGACGACGGCGGCCGAACCCACGCCGACCCGGTCCGCCGCGGCGAAGAACGCTGCCTGGTAGCCGACCACAGCGACACCCCCGAGCAACGTCCACCCGACTCGCAACGGTGCCGCCCACGGGCGATCGCGGCGAAGCGTGGTGAACGCGATCAACCCGGCACCGCCGACCACCGTTCGCCACGAGGCGACGAACATGCTGGACAAGCCGTCGGGTCCGAGGCCCCTCGCCACGCCCGAGGTGCCGAACAGTGCCGCTGCGACAGCGACCGCGACGAGCGCCGGGGTGCGAGCCGTTGCGGTGCGGGCGGTTGCCCTCAGCGGTTCAGCACCGGGGTCGGTGACGGCGGTTCGATGGCACGGACCTGCGACGCGGATGTGATCAGCCCGTCGAGGAGCCGGCCCTCGCTCTGGTCGTGATCGATGATGCCCAGGGCCGCCCACCGTGCCGATGATGCCGGATTCGCCACTCCGTCGACGGCGATTGACGATCCCCAGCAGCTGGTGTCGGAGATGATCCACCCGAAGTCGCGGAGCGCGACGGCGAAGATCCGCGCCGTCGACCGCTTGGGCCCGCTGTATCCCCGGTTGTCGAGCCACGCCTCGATCTGTGTATCGGTGAGATTCAGTGCGAATCGCATCCCGGGGGGCACCGTCTGGGCACGCGCCGCGTCGGTGTTCTGCTGGGCAACCGGGCCGCAGTACTGCGCTGGGCCATCGAACCACTCGAGCCGCGTTGCCGGTGCCGTGGCGAACCCGCACGACACCCCGGCGGCGGACGTCGCCATCTGTGCAGGGGTGCATGCCGGACCGAACATGGAGCCGTACGTCTCCATGTTGAGTGCGTGGTTGATGGAGCCGTTCTCGATCTCGTCGAGGGTCGGTAGGAGTGCGAGCCCATGAATCGCACCCATTCCCCGACCCCACCCGTCACTGGTGCCCGACGAAGTGCGGAAGTCGCTGAACGAGCCGTCGGGTTCGCGTGCCACCGTAACCATCGAGGCGCAGATGTCGACGCCGGGCTGGTAGCCGGCGAGGAGGTTGCCGATGGTGAGACACCCCGACCAGTTGACCGGCTGCACCCCCCACAGCCCCCACTCCCGACCTGTGGTGTGGTCGACGATCAGCATCTCGCCGTCGTTGCCGGGTGCCGGGCGCCATGCGGGGTTCCACGGAATGGTCCGTTCCGCTCCGAGGTTGTCTCCGTGGCCCCACCACGTGAGGAAGAACCGATGATTGCCGGTCGCCTCAGCGGCGTTGTAGATCGGGGTGGAGTACTCGTCGAACGCTATGTCGATCGCTCCTCGTTGAGTCGGGTCGATTCGTCCGAGGTACGTCGCCGAGTTGAACCAGTTGTGTGCCCACCGGCTGGAGTCGGCTCGATCATCGAGGCAGGCGACGGGGACGTTCCACGACGTGGTCGCGGCGAAGAACGGCGGGTTGGTCGCAGCCTTCTCCCGGGCCAGGTCACAGGCGGTTTCGGGCTCGATCGGCGACGACATGTCACCGCCGGGAACCGAGCAGCCGGCCGCCGCGATTGACAACGTCAGGTAGATCGCCACGGCGAGTCTCGGCGGAGTCATCGACATCACGCAGACTCCAGCGATCGAGCAGTATGCATCACTGACCCTGTCGGCGTGAACGTGCGTTCCGTGAGGGAGTGTGTTGGAGGGGTCAGTCGACGCTGAACGGGCTGGTCGGATTGACCGACGCCCGTGAGGTGACCATGCGCACGTTCGGCGCCAGATTGCGGCGTGCGACGAGCATCATGCCGACTCCCCCGACGAGCAGCGTCAGTCCCACCCGCAGCAGGTGCTGGGATGACACCCCGGTAACGGCGAGCGCCTGGGGAACCGTGCGGTCGGGGTTGTCGGAGGAGACGTCGAGCACACGGGGCGGCGACGTCGTGGGTGTGCTGGCCGACGCGATGACGGCCGGAACGGTCGTCGTCGGTGCGGCGGTGGTCGCGCGGCTCGCCGGAACTGTGGTGGCGCCGGCCGCTGGCGTCGGAGCGACGGGCTTGCAGACGACTCCGGGGTCCTGATGGGCGGTGCGAAGGTCGGGGATGAGCAGCGGGCCATGGCGCTCGCCCCACGGTGCGATGACCTGCGGCGTCGCACCGACGACGACGTCGAACTGGGCGGGTGTGCAGGTTCGAGCGAACACGATCGACGTGACACCGGCGCGGCCGATGGTGAACGACTTCGTCTCGACGAGGCTCTGAGGCCAGATCGCGCCGTCCTTGGGCATCGCGTAAATCGCCGCCGTCGCGGTGATCGGCTCACAAAGCGCGGAGGAGGCTCGGATGTTCAGTTCGAACCTCGATGCGTCGGACTCGGTCGTGAAGCTGAGGGCCTGCTCCGGTGTGGTGCATCCGGTGAGCGGAGCGATCGCCGTCTGGGTGATGGAGATGTTGCCGGCTGCTCCAGCGGTGGGCGACGCCACGAGCAGGGCCGCTCCGCCCAGCACCGCAGCCATTCCCGCGGCTGCAACCGTTCCCCACACTCCTCTTCGGCGTTTGCCGTCGCCTCGATGAGACCCGAAACGATGAGACCTGAAACCTTGAACCGCCATAGTGCTTCCTACCGAGATCCGCCGAGCCTCCGAGGAGGCGAGGCAACCCTAGTCCGGTCGGGGCTCTCGGAGCGGCCAACAGCCCTCGACGTCGCCGGTAGTCTTTCACGTCACGTCATGCGGTGACGAATCATTCGACGCCGGAGGGTGCGTCGGTGGGTCAGTCGAGGGTGAACCGCCAGCCGGCCCCACCGTCGCGGACCGCGACGCAGTCCCTTCCGACCCGCCACAAAGCGGCAGCGGTGGGCGTCGGGTCGAAGCGGTACCACTCGGGGAACTCCCGGCGAAGCGCTGCCGTGGCCCGTCGGGCGTGGTAGTGGGGGATCCGATGGTCGATGTGGTGAAGGACGTGGGTCGTTCCGATGCGGTGGTGGAGGACGTCGACGATCCGGGGATAGGGCCGGTCGACGGTCTGGAACGCCCCGAGCAGCCAGGACCACTCGCCCTCGGCGAAGTGCGGAATGTCGACGTCGGTGTGTTGGAGCCACGTGTATCCCACGAGCCAGGCGTTCACGACGAGGTACGGGCCGACGTACAACGCGAGCACGGCTCCCGGGCCGAAGTGCGCCGCGGCGGCGACCAGCGCTGCGAGAACCACGGCCACCCCGGCGGTCGACGCCCAGACCCGGGCATGCCAGCGGCGGGGAAACAGGTCCGAAGCGAACGGGCGGACGGGCCAGAAATGGTTGGTGCGTCCCCGTGATGGGCCACCGGTCGCTCCGGCGAGGAGGTACGCGGGCCAGCCCAACAGCAGAGCTTTGGTGATCGTCAACGCGGCGTACGCCGCGCCACCGATGCGTGAACGGAACGCCAGGGTGGTCTGCCCGTTGGTCCGGTCGGCGCGCCTCGGGACGTGCGTTTCCCCCTCGTCGAGGTGGTTGGTCCTGGCATGGTGCACGGCGTGGCTGCGCTGCCAGGAGAAGTACGGGACCAGCAGTGCCGTGTGAAGCACGTAGCCGACGGTGTTCTGGAGCCACCCATGCCGCGAGAACGCCCCGTGGCCGCACTCGTGGGCCACGACCCACAACCCGGTCGCCGCGGTGCCGGTGGCGATTGCATAGGCGATCCACACCGGCGTCCAGGCCCAACTCAATGGGAGGAATGCGGCTGCTGAGGCGACGAGCGCTCCCACCACCGTCAGCGACAGCGACAGTGAAGCGAACGACCGTGCCGTCGAGCGCTCAAAGCAGTCGCTGGGGATGGCCGCGCGGACGTCAGCTCGGCTGGGGAGGTTCAGACCGTCGTGGGCCGCCGTCGCTGCGGTGACGTCAGATGGAACAAGGGTGGCGGACACGGCGGACGAGCGTAGGCTGCGCGGCGAATGACTGAACAGTTCGACGGCCCGAACGCCACGCCGGTGACAGCTGGCGCGCCAGACTGGTTCCGTGCCGCTCTCGGCGTTCCCTACGAGGAGCACAGCGTCGAGGTTGCCGGGTGTCCGATCCACTATCTCGCGTGGGGCGCGCCCGGCCGGCAAGGCCTCGTGTTCGTCCACGGCGGTGGGGCGCACGCCCGCTGGTGGACCCACATCGCAGCGCGGTTCTCGAGCGAGTTCCGCGTGCTGGCGGTAGATCTCTCGGGCCACGGCGACAGCGGGCAACGGGAGACCTACACCCTCGACCAGTGGACCGAGGAAGTGATGGCCGTTGCCGCCGACGGAGGCGTCGCCGGAAAGCCGGTCCTCATCGGTCACAGCATGGGGGGCTTCGTCACCATCGCCACCGCTGCGCTCAACGGCGACTCGGTGGCGGGCTTGATCATCTGCGACTCGCCGGTCACCGAACCGGACCCCGAAGTCGAGTCGTACCGGCTCAAGCAGGCGTTCGGTCGCCCGCGGACCTACTCGTCGATCGACGAGGCCGTCGGACGGTTCCGCACGGTGCCTGCTCAGGCAAACTCGCTCAGCTATGTGATCGACTACGTCGCCCGGAACTCCCTGCGACCCGTCGAGGGCGGCTACCGGTGGAAGTTCGACGACAACATCTTCGTGCAGTTCGCCAGGAGCATGCGGGGGATCGCTCTGCCCTATCTGCATCAGGTCGACTGTCGCGTCGCGCTGCTGCGATCAGAGTTCGGCCTGGTGACCCCAACGATCGGCCAGTCGATGTTCGAGGCGCTCGGTCGGGTCGCTCCGGTCATCGAGCTTCCCGAGGCCGGACACCACGCCATGTTGGACGTGCCGCTGACGCTCCTCACGGCGTTGCGGACGCTCCTGGCCGACTGGGAGCACTCAGACGCCCACCACGCCGTCCGCTGACCCCGGCCCGTTCTGTCCTGCGAGAGCACCACCCGGGTGGTGCTCTCGCAGGACAGAACGGGGCGGACTCAGCGGCAGCCGAATCGAGAAGCTGGCACCGCCGCCGGGAGCGTTGTCCACGGTCACCTCACCACCGTGCTCCTCGGCGATTGCTGCGACGATGGCGAGGCCGAGGCCGGTCCCTGCTCCGACGCGGGCATCGTCGGCCTGCCAGAATCGGTCGAACACATGACCGAGCGCCTCGGCATCGAGACCGGGGCCGTGATCGCGGACCTCGACGATCGCCGTCTGGCCGTGAACCCGGGCCCCCACCTCGATGGGGCTTCCCGCCGGCGTGTGGCGCAGGGCGTTGGTGACTAGGTTTCCGATCGCCTGTCGCAGGTGGTCCACGTCGCCAGTCACGACGACGGGGGAAGGAACATGAAGCGTCACCCGACGGTCCGGCGCGGTGGCCGACGCATCGGTGCAGGCGTCGGCACAGAGGACGGCAAGATCGACGGGCGTGCGTTGCGGAGTCCGGGTCTGGTCGAGGCGGGCGAGCAGCAGCAGCTCCTCGACGAGCGTCGCCATCCGATCCGACTCGTTCTCGATGCGACGAAGCACCACGGCGAGTTGCTCGCGATCCTCCACCGCCCCGAGGCGAAAGAGTTCGGCGAACCCGCGGATCGACGTCAGGGGAGTGCGGAGCTCGTGGGACGCGTCGGCGAGGAATCTCCGGAGCCGCTCCTCGGTGGCGTCGCGTTCGCGGAACGCTTCCTCGATCTCGGCGAGCATCGTGTTGATCGCTCGGCCGAGCCTGCCGACCTCGCTCTGGTCGTCAGCCGGCGACACCCGTTCGATGCTCGTGGCCGCTCCGCCACCGCTGGCCTGGAGTGACGATGCGGTGATCGAGCCAGCAGAGCACGCCATCTGTTCCAACGGGCGAAGGCCACGTCGGAGTATGAACCAGGACCCGACACCGAGAATCGCCAGTAGCACCGAGGCCGACAGCACCTCGATCAGGATGAGTCGACCCAGCGCGTCGTCGACATCGCCCATCGGAACGGCGACGACGCTCACCATGCCGGCGAAGGGATCGGGCTCGGACACGAGGACCCTCCAACGCCCCGAACCCTCGGCGCTGTCAACGGTCAGGAACCGACTCCGATCCACGGACAGGTCGGCGGGGATGTCGGGAAGGTTGGAGCCGTCGGAGAACGTTCCGCTGCGGAGCAGGTCGCCGTCGGAATCGCGAAGCTCGACGTACGCGTCGGGGCCGAGTTGGGATGGCCCGCCCGCGGGACCGCGACGTCCGCCGAAGCCGTTCAGGCCCGCCTCGCGTGCGAGTCGGGCAGCTGCAAACGGAGCCTGCGTGCTCAGTCGTTCGTCGAGCACGTCGTACTGGGATCGGGCGTGAAACGAGGTGACGGCAACGCCGAAAACCACCATGCCCACCGTCAGGAGAACGACGAGAGCGGCGACGAGCCGGACGCGCAGTGTCACGTGCTGTGTCGTCGGGAGCCGAACATGGGTGCATTCTGACGCGGCGCGGGCACCCCGACAGCGACGGCGCTGATAGTGATAGGCCGATGACAACGGGAAAGAGATCCACGCCATACGTACTCGTGGTGGATGACGAGGAGCACATCGCCGAGATGGTGTCGATGGGTCTCGGGTTCAACGGCTACGAGGTGGGACGAGCAGCGTCGGGCCGCGGTGCGCTCGACGAGATCCGTAGGCGGCGCCCCGACCTCGTGGTGCTCGACGTCATGCTGCCCGATCTCGACGGTTTCGAGGTGGCCCGGCGGCTCCGCCAGACCGAAGGCGCCGGACCGCGGCTGCCGATCATCTTCCTCACCGCCCGCGACACCACCGCGGACAAGGTGGAGGGCCTACGCATCGGCAGTGACGACTACGTCACGAAGCCCTTCAGCATCGAGGAGCTGGTCGAGCGGGTGAAGGCGGTGCTCCGGCGTTCGGGAGGCGTCGGTGGCGGGAGCCGCCGGCTGGTGTTCGCCGATCTGGAGCTCGACGGGGATACCCGTGAGGTGTGGCGCGACGGGAAACTGATCGAACTCACGCCGACCGAGTACAAGTTGCTGCACCTTCTGTTGTCCAACGCCCGCCGCGTCCTCACCCGTGACCAGATCCTCGAGCACGTGTGGGACTACTCCTTCGCCGGAAATGCCAGCGTGCTGGAGACCTACATCAGCTATCTGCGCCACAAGGTCGACGTCTTCGACCCGCCGCTGATCCACACGGTGCGCGGCGTCGGCTACTCGTTGCGCCTCAAGGACTCCTGAGGTGTGACCCTCGCCGGGGTTGTGCGCGGCGGGGTGCTACGCAACCTCGGCGGCTGCGGCCGCGAACTGCGCGTTGTAGAGCCGCGCGTAAGCACCGTCCGCGGCCAGGAGCTGATCGTGGTTGCCCTGCTCGACGATGCGTCCTGCCTCCATCACGAGGATCGTGTCCGCATCGCGGATCGTCGAGAGGCGGTGGGCGATCACGAAGCTCGTGCGCTGGCTGCGCAAAGCGGCCATCGCACTCTGGATGAGGACCTCGGTTCGGGTGTCGACCGAGCTCGTCGCCTCGTCGAGGATCAGGATGGCGGGGTCGGCCAGGAACGCCCGGGCGATGGTGAGCAGCTGCTTCTCGCCGGCGGACACGGTGCTGCCTTCGTCGTCGATCCGAGTGTCGTAGCCGTGGGGCAGGGAGTGAGCGAACCGGTCGACATAGGTGGCCTTCGCCGCTGCCCGGATCTGCTCCTCGGTGGCGTCGAGATTGCCGTAGGCGATGTTGTCGCGGATCGTTCCGCCGAACAGCCAGGTGTCCTGGAGAACCATGCCGATCTCGGACCGAAGCTGTGACCGGGGAATCTTGGAGATGTCGCGTCCGTCGAGAGTGATCCGACCCTCGTCGAGCTCGTAGAAGCGCATGATGAGGTTGACGAGCGTCGTCTTGCCGGCGCCGGTCGGTCCGACGATCGCGACGGTCTGGCCCGGTTCGACTACCAGCGACAGGTCCTGAATGAGCGGGTTGGCGGGGTCGTAGGAGAACGACACGTGATCGAACTCGACGCGCCCCGATACCTCGACCGTGCTGACGGCGTCGTCGACATCGGGCTCCTGCTCGGGTGCGTCCAGCAGCTCGAACACCCGCTCCGCGGACGCCACGCCCGACTGGAACACGTTGAACATCGACGCCAGCTGGGTCAGGGGCATCGTGAACTGGCGGGAGTACTGGATGAACGCCTGGACGTCTCCGAGTGACAGGTTGCCCGACGCGACGCGAATGCCTCCGACCACCGCGATGACGACATAATTGAGGTTGCCGAGGAACATCATCAACGGCTGGATGATCCCCGAGATGAACTGGGCGCCGAACCCTGCCTCGAACAGCTCGTCGTTTTTGGAAGCGAACCGCTCCTCGGTGTCCTGCTGCCGGCCGAACACCTTGACCAGCTGGTGTCCGGTGAACGCCTCCTCGACCTGCGCGTTCAGAGCGCCGGTGTGCGCCCACTGCGCTATGAACTTCTTCTTCGACCTGCCGGCCATCGTTCGCATGAGGAAGATCGAGGCCGGGATCGTGACCAAGGCGACCAGCGCCAGCAGCGGCGAGATCACGATCATCATGATCAGCACGCCGATCAGCGACAGGAGCGACGTGAGCAGCTGGCTGAGCGTCTGTTGCAGGCTCTGGGAGATGTTGTCGATGTCGTTGGTGACACGGCTCAACAGGTCGCCGCGCGGCTGGCGGTCCACGTAGCTGAGAGGCAGGCGGTTCAGCTTGTCCTCGACCTCCGCACGCATCCGCATCATCGTGCGCTGAACCACGCCGGCGAGCAGCAGGGCCTGGAACCACTGGAACGCCGCTGATGCGACATACAACGCCGCAGCGGCGAGGAGCACCCGGTGGATGTCGCCGAAATCGATGCCGCCCGTTCCGCGGAACTTCGCCAGGATGCCCTTGAACAGGACGTCGGTCGCGTGGCCCAGCACCTTGGGGCCGAGGACCGACAGCGTGACGCCGGCGACCGCGAGGAACAACACGGCGATCACGCCGGCGCGCTCTGGGGCGAGGTGTGACAGGAGGCGGCGGGTCGACCCCGAGAAGTCCTTTGACTTCTCGGTGGGAACCCCCGCCATGCCGCCCATTCGACTGCCCTGTTGCTGGCGGGCCTCGCGGGCGACGTTGTCGACGTTGGAGGGTTTCGAGTCGGTAGCCATCACGCGGCCTCGTCCATGCTCATCTGGGACTCCACGATCTCGCGGTAGGTCGGACAACTGGTCAGCAACTCGTGGTGCGAGCCCAACCCGACCGCGTGGCCGTCCTCGACGACGAGGATCTGGTCGGCGCCCATGATCGTGGAGACTCGCTGGGCGACGATGATGACCGCGGAGTCTGCAATGTGCGGGGTGAGCGCCGCACGAAGCCGAGCATCTGTGGCGAGATCGAGCGCCGAGAACGAGTCGTCGAACAGGTACACAGACGGCCGGCGAACCAGCGCACGTGCGATCGCCAGTCGCTGCCGTTGGCCACCGGACACGTTGGAACCCCCCTGCACGATCGGCGCGTCGAGCTGCTCGGGCATCGCCCGAACGAAGTCGGCCGCCTGCGCGACGGTGAGCGCCTCCCAGAGCTCGTCATCGGTTGCGTCGGGCTTGGAGTAGCGCAGGTTGGACGCGACGGTGCCGCTGAACAGGTATGGCTTCTGCGGCACGATGCCGATCCGCGACCAGAGCGTTTCGAGTGCGATATCACGAACGTCGACGTCGCCGACCAGCACCTGGCCTGAGGTCACGTCGAAGAGACGCGGAATCAGGTTGAGCAGGGTCGACTTGCCGGAGCCGGTGGAGCCGATGACGGCGGTCGTCGTTCCCGGCGCAACGGTGAGCGAGATCTCGACGAGGACGGGCTCGTCGGCGCCGGGGTAGTGGAATCCGACGTCGCGAAGCTCCACGCCGACCCGTGCGGGGAGATCGGTGAGCGCGTCGGGCGACTCGACGACCGACGAGCTCGTGTCGAGCACCTCCATCAACCGCTCGGCACACACCGCGGCGCGGGGGATCATGATGGCCATGAACGTCGCCATCATCAGCGACATCAGGATCTGTGCGAGGTAGCTGATGAAAGCGATCATCTGACCGACCTGCATCGCCCCGGCGTCGATGCGGTCGGCGCCCACCCAGATGGTTGCCACCGTCGACACGTTGAGCACGATCATGATCGAGGGGAACATCGCGGCGACCAACCGGCCGGCGGTGAGCGCCGTCTCTGTCAGGTCCTCGTTCGCCGCGCCGAACCGGGCGCGCTCGGCGGGCTCCCGGACGAACGCCCGAACGACGCGGATACCGGTGATCTGCTCGCGCAGCACCCGGTTCACTTCGTCGATCCGCTCCTGCATGAGCCGGAACGTCGGGATCATCCGGCGAACTACGAGTCCGACCAGTGTCACGAGCATCGGAATGCTGAACAGCAGGATGGCGCTCAGGCCGACGTCCTCGCGGAGCGCCATGATGACGCCGCCCACGGTCATGATTGGCGCGCCGACGAACATGGTGCAGCCAGTGAGGACCAGCATCTGGACCTGGGTGACGTCGTTGGTGATGCGGGTGATGAGCGACGGTGCCCCGAGTTCGTTCACTTCCTTGGCCGAGTAGCCGGTGACCTGGTGGAACAGCGCGTGGCGGACGTCGCGTCCGAAACCCATCGCTGCCTTGGCCCCGAAGTACACGCCGGCGATCGAGAACACGATCTGCACGAACGAGACCGCCAGCATGATGCCGCCGTGTCCCCAGATGTAGCCCTGGTCGTTGTTGACGATGCCCTGGTCGACGATGTCCGCGTTGAGACTCGGCAGGTACAACGCCGCGATCGTGGCGACGAGTTGCAGGAACACCACGAGCGCGAGCTGCTTGCGGTACGGGCGGATGTAGGTGAGGAGAAGTCGGGCGAGCATGGTGCCTCTCTGTGTCGGATGGTGGCGATGTGGGCTATCGCGTTGGTGGGGTGGGTCGTTTCGCAACGCCGACGAGCGCGAAGTCGACGATCTGTTCGGGTGATAGCGGGCCGTCGTCGGTCAGGAACAACTCGTGGGTACCGCCGAACGTGATCGAGCGGAGAATCTGAGCTGCGATGTGCGGCTCGCAACGGAGCGCGTCGGCGTCGGGTCGAAACAACTCGACGAGCTCGTCGACGTCGCCTCGGGGCTTTCCCGGTGGCGTCGGGCCGCGGCGGTCGGGACTCACGGCGGCGGCCACTCCCATCAGGCGAACGACGATCGCCGTTCTCTCCTGGATGTAGCCGACGGCCTCGACGAGGCGGCGCCGCAGCGGGAGGGATCGGTCGATGCCGGCGATGGAACGAGCCGTGGGGGAGGAGTCGAAGCCCAGCTCGACCGCGGCCCAGATCACGTCCTCCTTGGTGTCGAACACTCGGAAGATCGTGCCCTCGGCGATGCCGGCGGCCTCGGCGATCTGCCGGCTCGTCACCGCTGCGCCGACATCGAGCAGTAGTGGGAGCGTCGCCTCGGCGATGGCATTCCGGCGTTCGTCGGCGGGGAGCGCTGACGCCCGGGTTTGGGGCGCTCGGGTCTGCCGCGATGTCTCGGTCACGCGCCGACACTATATGAGTGAGCACTCACTCGACAAGCGATTCGGGGACCCGACGAGGCGGATGAGATGACGCCGTGGGGTCGATACCACCCGGAACTGGGGGATCGCCCCGTCCTGGTCGCGCTGACCGGGTCCGGCACGAACGTGAGTCGCGACGAGGAAGCGATCGCAGTCCTCGTTCTCGTGGCGCGGCGGTTCTCGCCGCGCTCTGGAGGGCCGGACTCGTCCTTCGTCGAGGGTTCCGACGCCGGTGAGCCCGCAACCCCGACACATCGCGTGAGTCGGTCGCCGGTTGGGCCTATTGTCGCCACCGATGGCACTACCGACACCGAGTCCGGACCGCACGAGCATCGTCACCGGCGCGTCGTCGGGCATCGGCGCAGAAATCGCCCGCGAGCTCGCTCGCCGCGGGCAGGGGGTCACGCTCGTCGCCCGCCGAAAGGCCCCGCTCGACGATCTGGCGTCGGAGCTGTCCGCAGCGCACGGAGTTCGGGCCGAGGTCATCCCGGCCGATCTGACCGACGCCGGAGCGCGGGCCGCCATTGCCGACACCCTGACCGAACGAGGTCTTGAGGTGACGGTGCTGGTCAACAACGCCGGCCTGTCGACCACAGGCCCGGTCAGCAGCAGCGACCCCGATGCCGAGATCAGGATGATCCGAACCGACGTCGAGGCGGTGGCGCACCTGTGCAGCCTGTTCATCCCCGGCATGGCCGAGCGACGAACAGGCGCCGTACTCAACGTCGCGTCGACGGCGGCCTTTCAGCCGCTGCCCGGCCAGGCCGGATACGGCGCGTCGAAGGCATTCGTGCTGTCGTACACCCACGCGCTCCGTGGCGAGCTCGGCGGCAGCGGGGTCAACGTCACGGTGCTCTGCCCCGGCCCCGTCGAGACCGGGTTCGCCGAAGCCGCCGGCTTCAGTCCGGAGGAGGCGGAGGGCGCGCTTCCCAAGTTCATGTGGGTCGCTGCTGCCGATGTTGCACGACAGGCGGTCGACGCTCTCTCGGCCGGACGGCCGGTCGTGATCCCCGGTCTGGCCAACCGGGCTACGGCCATGAGCGCGTGGATGACGCCGCGACGTGTGCTGGTTCCGATCCTCGCCAAGATGCATCCGGCGCTCAAAGGCCGCTGACCCCGAAGGTCCGCGGCGAGGTTGCGAAACACGAAACGACGCCCCATGCTGCGATCGAACGGCCGAACATTCAACGAGGAGTGCGACCAATGGGTGAGGAGATGGACCGCGTCGAAGGCTGTTCGGCCATCGTGCGGGCCTGGGCGGCGCGAGGCAAGCTCATCCGGCTGAACCGCAAGCAGATCTTCGTGGTCGACGTGTCATCCGCCGACCCGAGCAGCACCCGTGAGCCGCTGCTCATCCTGCACGGGTTTCCGACATCGTCATTCGATTTCGCCGGGATCGTCGATGCGCTCGCCGCCGACCGTCGAGTGGTGCTCGCCGACTTCCTCGGGTTCGGCATCAGCGACAAACCCGACACGCACTACACGATCGACATGCAGGCCGACATGATCGTCGCGTTGACCCACGAGCTGGGCATCGACCGACTGGCGTTGTTGACGCACGACATGGGTGACACCATCGGCGGAGAGCTGCTCGCCCGCCACGCAGAAGGGGAGTGGGCGGTTCAGATCACCCGACGAATCCTCACCAACGGCAGCATCTACATCAACCAGGCGCATCTCACCGACGGGCAGCAGTTCCTCCTCGACCTGCCCGACGCTGCATTCGCCAACGGTCCCGGACCGGCCCCGGAGGCGATCGCGGCGACGCTCCTCGCCACGCTGAGCCGCAACACCTACCTGACGACCGAACTCCTCCATCCGCACGGCGAACTCGTGAGCCTCCGCGATGGGGGAAGGATGCTGCCGCGGACGATCCGCTACATCGAGGAACGCCGTCGCAACGAACGCCGGTTCACCGGTGCCATTGAGGACCACGTGTCGCCCCTTGCGGTGATCTGGGGTGTCGACGACCCGATCGCCGGCACGTCGATGTGTGACACGCTCGCGGCTGCTCGCTCCGACACGACGTTCACGATGCTTGACCGCGTCGGGCACTACCCGATGCTCGAGGACACGGTGCGCTTCGTCGAAGCGGTTCGAACGATCCTGCAGTAGCCAAACCGACGCGGGAGTCGTGCTGCTGCGGTGCTATCAGGTGGGCCAACCGGGACGTGTTGCTCGGGAGGCTCTACTCGGGAGGCGGCTCGGCGTCGGGATCGCCCGACGCTACCGACGCGATGCGGTCGCGAAGCCGACGTCGATCGGGGTGTTGCAGCACGATGCGGCTCGGTTTCGGTCGGGTCGTGTCGATGACGAGCACCTCGTCGTCCCGGTAGGTATCCCACAGTTGCAACTGGCCTCGGTGGCCCGGCGTCGTGAACCACCCCGTCGCGAAGGCTCCGGGCCAGTAGCCGCCCCCGACGCGCCACCCGAGGAGGGCCTTGGCTTCGGCGTGTGGCATCAGCGCAGCACCGGTGATCTCGTCGCCATGCAGGTCGATGTAGCGGCAGAGGCACAGTGCGCGGTCGAGGCCGCGGAAGCGGATCGACACAAGGTTCTCGGAGACGATGACGTCGAGTCCCATCGCCTGGCATCGTAGGCCGACCCCGCGCTGATTCGGTCCACGCTCATTCCTCAAGTGCGGGCCGATTCGTCCGATCCTTAGACCGTGACTCTCCAACCTGTCGCTCCGCTCGCAGTGCACGAGGCGCTGTTCCACGCGGTTGGTGCGGCGGCCGACCCGACGTTCATCGTGGGCGGGTCCCGGGATCAGTTGCAGATCGTCTGGGTGAACCGGTCCTTCGCCGACGCCGTGTGTGCCGAAGCCGCCGACCTGGCCGAAACGCCCGTCGAGTCCGTGCTCATCGCTGCGGGGGGTGCTCTCCCGCTCAACGATCTGCGCCGAACCGAGTTCCGCGTCACGCTCTCGCCTCGTATCGGGTTCGCCTCGCCATGGGAGGCAACAGCGATTCCCAGCGTCGGGATCGACGGTCGGTGCTGGGTTGTCTCCATGCGTCGCGCCGGCGACAACCTCAACATCGATCAGCTGCTGCGGGCGAGCGAGGAGCGGTTCCGGGCGCTCTCGGAGCGCGCCCCCATCGGTATCTTCACCTCCGAGGTTGGGCTCAGGCTCGGCTATATCAACGACTTCCTGGCAGAGCTCGTCGGGCTTCCCACCGAGCAGTTGCTCGGCACCGGATGGATGCAGGTCGTGGACCCCACCCACCTCGACGCTGTGTGCGGGTGCCTGCAGGGTGCCCTGGGTGGTGAGGCCGTCGAGACGCCGGCGCGTCTCGTCACCCGTGACGGCGACGAGCGCTGGGTGACCATCCGCGCCGTCCCGATCGAGGCGCCAGACGCGCCGGCGGCGTTTCTCGGAACGGTGGAGGACGTCACCGCTCGACGGCACTTCGAGCAGCAACTGTCATGGCAGGCGAGTCACGATCCCCTGACCAAGCTGCCGAACCGGGCCTGCCTCATTGACGAGATCGCGGCGGCGCTCGAGGAGCGGCCCGACGAGGTCGCCGTCCTCTTCGTCGATCTCGATGACTTCAAGTCCGTGAACGACACGCTGGGTCACGCTGTCGGAGACGAGCTCCTCGTCGAGGTCGCGACTCGACTGCGGGCGGCGATCAGGGGTGACGATCGTGTCTTCCGCTTCGCCGGCGATGAGTTCGTTGTGCTCGCCTACCGCGTGACCAGCGACACCGTGGCTCGTGAGATCGGGGAACGGTTGCGCCTCGACCTGTCCGCACCGATGTTGCTTGGCGGGTCGCCGTTCGTGGTCACCTGTTCGGTCGGAGCCGCCCGAGCCGGCGAAGGTGACGACGTCGACACACTGCTGCACCACGCGGACGTCGCAATGTACGAAGCCAAGCGCGCCGGTAAGGGCGCCACGGCGCTCTATCGATCCGAAGGGAACTGAAGCGGTGGCCCTCAACGCGCCAGGCCAGACACGGGAGATAACCGTCGAGCTGTGTCGTGCGCTCGACTCGGTGTCGGTCGCCAAGCCGGCGGCGATGCGGGTGCTGAGCGTCGTCGACAACCCCAATGCGAACGCCCAGATGCTCGCCGGCGCCATCGAGGTCGATCCGACGTTCGCCGCTCAGATCATGCGACTGGCGAACTCGGCGTACTACGGAATGAGTGGCAAGGTCGGCAACACCGGGTTCGCTGTTTCGGTCATCGGCTTCGCCGCGGTTCGCTCGATGGCGGCGATCAGTGCCACCGGGCTGTCGACGCAGAGCGCCATTCCCGATGGGTTCTGGCGCCACGCCGCCGGTGCTGCCGCCGGTGCCTCCCTCGTCGCCGTACGGTTCGGGCTTCCAGCAGCCGATTGCTTTGCCGCCGGGCTGCTCCACGACGTGGGAACGGCGTTCCTGCATGGCTTCGACCAGCAGGGCCACCTCGCGCTGATCGCCGAGCACGGGACCGACGGCGCCGGTCTGGCCGCAGCGGAGGCCGAACGGTACGGAATGGGCCATGACGCTGCTGCGGCGCACGTGCTGGCGACCTGGAAGTTCCCGGCTCCCTTCGTGGAGGCGGTCGCACGTCACCACGAGGTGATGGAGGGCAACCCGCTCGCTTCGGCCGTGCGCATGGGCGATCTGCTCGCCCTGCAATCGGAGGTCGTCGACGAGGCGGTGGCGGGGGAGTTGGTCGCCGCAGGGCTGCCGATCGAGGAACACGAGGAACTCGTGGCGGCGACCTCAGAGCGCGCCCTTGAGATCCTGAGCACCCTGCCCGTCAACTAGGCGCTCTGGGCGCTCTGGGCGCTCGGCCCCGGACCAGCGCCCGCTCCCGACCCGCGCCAAAGCCCGGCCCCGCGCCAAAGCCCCGGACCCGCGCCAACTGCGCCAGACCGAGACAAAGTCGATCGTGCGGTGGTTGCCTTCCGCCCGCACTCCTGCGTCTCCGCTCGGCGCGCGCCGCGCGCCCCGACCTCGACGCACGGCCTGCGGCCGACGCCGAGGCCCGTCTGTTTCGTGTCAGCCGGTGTCGAAGAGGCTGTCCTGGCCGGAGTTCCGCGCCCGCCGTTCGGCTTCTCGGGCTCTGATCTTTTCGAGCCGCTCGACCAGATCAGCAGCCCCTGGCCGATCACCGCCGACAGGAGGCCCGGCAGGTGGCCCGGCATCGTCGGACCTCCTGGCGGTCCTCCCTGCGCCCCCGGCGTCTCCCGCCACCGCCCCCGCCTCGGCACCGGCACCGGCACCGGCACCGTTGGGGTGGCGGGTATCTGACGGTGGGACCATGGGGCGTCGCCCGGTCCCGTCGACAAGCTGCCAGCCCTCATAGGTCTTCAAATCGTGGTGGTGATCACACAACAGGTCGAGGTTCGCCAACTCGGTGGTCTGCACCCGGGCCCAGTCGTGGCGGTGATCGAACTCCAAACGGGCGGCACGGTCACAGCCCTCAGCGGTGCAGCACGAATCGGTGAACAGTTTCGCTATCCGTTGCGCCACGGTTGGCTTGCGATGCAGATTGACCACATCGACGACCGCTTCACCGTTGGTCAACACCAGTTGAACGACCGACTCGCCGAGGACCCGGCGCAACTCGTCGACCGACACCGGGACCCCGCCG
>JAIBBP010000184.1 GCA_019694615.1 Microthrixaceae bacterium
TGCCGCAATGGAGCCCGGCCATGAAGGCCGGGAAGAGATCTCCTGGGGAGTGAGCTGCCAGATCTTCTCCTGCACGCCGCAATGGAGCCCGGCCATGAAGGCCGGGAAGAGCAGAGAACCCCGAATGGACCCCCCACCTAGAGGCGGAGCCGCAATGGAGCCCGGCCATGAAGGCCGGGAAGAGGGCTCCTGTGGGAGCCCGCAAGATGGTAGGCGAGTTGGGCGCTCGTGCGAGCGGTCCCTTGAACCTGCTTGACCGAATAGCGGTCCTCGGTTGTCAAAATGCTGCTCGAGCCCGAGATAGCGGGGGTCGAGCGCTCCCCCGCCTCAGCCGGGTCACCTGACCTCTCGCTCACCGTCTACACGATGACCGAACCGCCGCCCGGAAGCGACGGGGCCGGTCCGAGGAACTCGAAGCAGCTCGCATCGTAGCCGTCCCCCAGCGGGACGAACATGGCGGAGTCCTCGCCGAAGTGCATGACGTCTCGAAGCGCTCCCCGCAGATCACAGAGCTCGCCGACGGTGAGGTCGCACACGAACACCGAGTACTGAAGCGCCGTGCCGAACGCCGTCGCCACCTTGTGCACACGACGGAGCCGACGAGGATCACGGATGTCGTACGCGAGCAGGTATCGCGTACGTCGCACAGCGCTACCTCGTCACCATTGGTTCGTACGAGTCGATCTCGCCCAGCACGACGGCAGCGAGAAGTCGGGCCTGTACCTCCAACGCTCGGCGGTACGTCACCCTATAGCCGAACACCGGGTGGGCCACCTCCGTGACCATCCGCCGCTCGTAGCAGCGCAGCACCGCCTTTCGGCCATCGGCGTCCAACGCGACCCCCTGCGCCCGGACGACGAACTGGCTCGGTCGCACCTCACCGTTGTTGATCGCGGTGATGACGACCGACTCGGCGATCAAGGGCCGGAACTCCTCCGCCAGATCGAGCGCCAGGGCCGGGCGGCCGAACCTCGGCCGGTGCAGGAATCCGAGGTACGGATCGAAACCCACGGAGCGCAACACGGCGACGCAATCCTTCGCGAGCAACGAGTATGCGAACGACAACAGGGCGTTGACCGCGTCGCGGGGTGGACGCCGGTTGCGTCCGGCGAACTCGAACACCCCACCCGGCAACGCCTCGGCGTGCCGAAGCATGGTCGGCAGCTGACCGAAGTAGAGGCGCGCAGCTGTGCCCTCGTACCCCAGGAGCTCCGCCGCGCTCGTGGCCCGACCTGCCCGCAGGCTGAGACGGCGCAGCGATTCGACGACGTCGTCGTTGCGAGGGGACGAGTTGCGACGCAACAACGTCCTGCTGTTGCGAATCTTGCCGTCGATCATTCTCCGAGCTATGTCGATCGCTCCGCTCTCCCCTCGGAGCACCTGGCGACGTCGAAGCTCGACGTTCTTGCCTGGCAGTCCTTCGGTGATCCCGTTGAACCATCCACCGCCCGAGAACCAGCAGATCGGAACGTCACGGAACATCAACTCTCGTACGAGCTGGGTGCTCACCTGGACGTTCCCGAACACGCACAACTGCGACACGTCGATCAGACGATCGGACGCGATCGCCTCCTTCGACTTCGACACCTCGATCCGGCCTCCACGTTTCGAGACGAAGGCGCCGGGCACCGTGACATACATGGGCTTGGCGGCGTCGTCGCTGGGGACGAGGCGCCGAGGTGGTTCGATCCGCTCATGACGCAACAGTCGTGTCTCGTCCGGAAGGCATATCCCCGCCAGCGAGCAACCGTCGCACTTTCGGCTGTCCTCCAATGGAGGAGGGGCTGATCGCGATCCAGCGACCTGCCGCGCCCGCTCGATCGCTCCCAGAGTCGTCGCCACGAGCTCGTCGGTGATCTCCACGTCGACGCGTTCGCGTGTCTCGACAAAGAAGACCGCTCCTCGGTCGCACGTGTAGCCGTTGTCACGCAGCAACAGCACAAGGGCGCACACCTGGACCAACTCCGGCTCATGGACCCGCTCTGCGGTCGCGGCCGGCGTTCCTCGCTTGGTGTCGATCGGGATCACCCCGCCGTCGAACGCCTCGATCACATCGGCTTTCCCGACGAGGCCAAGCCGGTCGGAGGACAACGACACCGACGTGGCTCGCCGCCAGTGCTCTGCGGCATCGGGACCGGGGGCAGCGCCGGCCGGCTCGTCCACGGAGCGGTGCTGCCACCGGCCATCGACGGTGAACTCGTTGTCGGCGAAGAGCTGACTCACCCATTCGAGGTGGAACAGACGCGGGCAGTAGACAAGCTCGTTGATCATCCGAACCGGGATCAACGGCGGAACTTCGGACCATTCAGCCGAGGCCGTATCCACGATCTCACCCTACGAGCGCTCCCCCGAATCGCAACCCGAGGCTCGCTGTCAGTGCCCGGTGCGAGACTCCGGGCGTGGACTCAGCGCAACGCCTCACGGTCGACGACAACCCACTCGGTACCGCGCCCCGACCCTCTCATCGCGAGGGCGCCGGCGTCGCGCGCGTCGCGAAGCGCCCGCCGGATCGTCCCCTCCGGAACGCCGGCGAGCGCGGAACGGGCGGCGCTCATCGGGAACGCTGTGGGTGCTGTGGTCCTCAGCCATACCATCACGAGCGACCGGTGGTCGGCGGTCGACGTGCTGCTCAACCGTGCTTCGAGCGATCGATACGCCTCCGCAACCACCTCTGCGAAGAACTCCGCCCATGGCCACACCGAGTGCTCACCCTCGTGCCAGCCGTCGGTCGAGCGGCGCAACGCCTCGTAGTACGCGCTTCGTCGTTCGTTGAGCATCTGCTCGATCGACACGTACGCACCGGCGCGGTAGCCGCCGCGGAGCAGCAGCGCGTTCGACGCCACTCGTGCCGTTCGGCCGTTCCCATCCTCGAACGGGTGGACAACCAGCAGATCGAGTGTGAACAGCGCGGCGATGAGCACCGGATGATGCTCGTCCGTGCGCAATGCCGCATCCACATCGTCGACCAGCCGGGCGACCACGTCGGGCGTCGCCGCAGCGGACACGGAGCGGAAACGATCGCTACCGTCGGCGTTGACAACCCGGTTCTCGTGACGCTTGAACCTTCCGGCAACGTCGGGGCCGGCATATCGAAAGAGCTCCCTGTGCCAATGGAGCAGCCGAACGACCGACACGCCTTCGAGGGGATGTGCGTAGACGTCGTCGAGCGCAGCGCGATATCCGGCGATCTCGAACTCGTCACGCGATCGCGCTTCGACCTCCCCTCGCACCAGGCGTTCCGCCCGATCGCGGCTCGTTCGAACACCCTCGATCTCGTTGGAGGCGATCACCGACTCGATCCGCGATCGTTCCGCAAGTGCCGCGGCGACCGCCGGGGAGTCACCGGACAACCGGTCGAGGCGACCCTGTGCAAGATCGATCGACCGCAGCGACCGCACGACCGGTGCAGGCACGGCCTCGAGATGGTGGCGGTCGGAGAGACTTGTGCGGATCGACACGCCAATCATGATAACTCGGCGGTAAACACCCTCGGCCCACGATTTGGAATTACTTGCCTTAGACTCTCTCGAACTCATACGATCTCTGCGATGGGCTCCATTGTGGCGAGAGCGTCTAGGCCCGATCCGGCCATGCCACGCATCACGCCGAGGGCGGGCACGGTCGCCAACGCCGCCACCGCTCGCCCTCGGCCCCGTCACCAGACGCGAACGAGCCGGCGCGAGGGAACCGACCATGACCGTTGACATCGACGAGGTGTACCGACGAGCGCTCGGCGACACAACGCGACCGTTCGCCTACCAACGGCGTGTCGCCGAGGCTGGACTCCCCGAAGTCCTCGATGTGCCAACCGGATGCGGGAAGACCCCGACGGTCCTACTCGCCTGGCTCTACCGGAAGCTCCTGCATGCCGATGCCGACGTTCGCGACACCACGCCGGCTCGCTTGATCTGGTGTCTGCCGCTCCGCAGCCTGAGCCGCCAAACCGCCAACCTGGCGCAGACCTGGGTCGAGCGGCTCGGACTCGACGACCGGGTCGACGTCCACCTGCTCATGGGCGGAGAACCGTCCACGAGCCAGCAGTGGCGCCTCGAACCACACCGGCCGGCGGTCATCGTGTCGACGCTCGACATGGCGCTGTCGCGGGCGCTCAACCGCGGATACGTCTCGAGTCGCTACGCCTGGCCGATCGATTTCGCGCTCTTCAACGACGACTGCCACTGGGTGTTCGACGAGGTCCAACTCATGGGCGTGGCACTCACCACGTCGCGGCAACTCCACGGCCTACGCGACGCGCTGGGCGTGCCCTCCCGGCACGGCTCCACATGGATGTCGGCGACGGTCGATTCGAGCGCGCTGACCACCGTCGACGCTCCCACCATCACGAACGCCGTTACCCTCGGTGCCGACGAGCGGGCCGATCCGAACCTCGCTCCACGACTCAACGCATCGAAGCGCCTCATCAGAACCCCCCTCGATGACGTCACGAAGTTCGAACAGAGCGTCGCGGAGGTCGTACGGCGCGAACACGTCAACAACACACTCACCGTTGTGGTGGTCAACTCGATCAAGACAGCGCAGGACACAGCGAAGCAGCTCCGAAAGTCGGGTACCGACGATGGCGCCACTGTCGAGCTCCTCCACTCCCGGTTCCGTCAACCCGATCGCGACCGGGCACTCGATCGGGTGCTCGCCGGACCACAGGACGGGAAGGGACTCGTGGTCGTCTCCACCCAAGTGATCGAGGCCGGTGTCGACTTGAGCGCACGGACGATGGTCACCGAGTGCGCGCCCTGGTCGTCGATCGTGCAACGGGCGGGCCGGTGCAACCGGTGGGGCGAGCTCGGCGACGCCCGAGTCGTCATCGTCGAGTCGTCGTCGAAGGGGCCGTACGACCCTGATGAGGTGGCGACAGCGTGGGAGGTGGCGGGCCGACTTCACGGCGAGATCGTCACGCCCGACTCTCTTGCCGCCGTCCATGTCGATGCTTCGAACGCACCGCATCTCACGCTTCGCCGCAAGGATCTGCTGGACCTGTTCGACACCGCCCCCGACCTCGCCGGCAACGACATCGACGTGTCGCGGTTCATCCGCTCCGACGGTGACGTCGACGTGTCGGTCTGTTGGAGGCCGCTCGACCCTGAGCGTCCCGCCGACTGCGGACCTCGGGCGACGCGCGACGAGCGATGTGCTGTCCCCGTTGGGGCCATGCGGGAATGGTGGAAGAAGCTGCAGAGCCCTGCGTGGGTGTACGACCCGTTGGAGCGCGGCTGGCGGCCAGCCAGACTCGACGACGTTCGACCCGGTGCCGAGTTCGTCGTCGACACGACCGCCGGTGGATACGACCCCACGGTCGGATTCGACCCGACGCTCAAGACGCCGGTTACGCCCATCGAGGCACACGTCGACGTACCCACGCCCGATGACGACCGCGAGATCGGTGGCGACCCACTCACCACCGAGATGGGCGCGGCTGTCAGCCTTGCCACACACCTCGGCGACGCCGCGAGCGCGGCGAACGCGCTGTGCGACCAGCTCCGACTCCAACCATCCACCAGTCGTGCCTCGATCGTGCTCGCGGCGCGACTCCACGACGCAGGCAAAGCCCATCCGGTCTTCCAGGAAGCACTTCACGCGCGATCGACGACGTCCCCACCCGATCTCCTCCTGGCCAAGAGCGGCACGAAAGGCACGCTTCCAATTCCCCGCGATCGCAGCGGTTTCCGTCATGAGCTCGCGTCGGTTGCGATGCTCGAGGCGAACCCGTCGCTCGCCAGCGCCGACGGCGCCGACGGCCGACTGGTGACCTACCTCGTCGGCGCCCACCACGGCAGGATCCGACTGGGGATGCGGTCACTTCCGGCCGAGGACGAAGGGCAGGTCCTCGGGGTCCGGGAGGGAGATGAGATCGGGCGAACCGACCTCGGAGACGGAATCATCACCGAGGCGATACGAGTCGACCTGTCACTCAGTCGTCTGGGGGGCGACGGATCAACGCCGTCGTGGTCGGCACGGGCCACCGACCTCCTGTCGGAGCACGGCCCGTTCCGCCTGGCGTGGCTCGAAGCGATCGTTCGGATCGCCGACTGGCGAGCGAGCATCTCCCCCTCCGCCACCGAGCAAGGAGCGCCGCGATGACTGCGACCACGCTGGTCGGCCTGACCCCTCACAGCCTGAGCGGCTACCTCAGTGCCGTCGGCCTGTTTCGGGTGATGGCCGACCAGCTCGACGCCGATGTCAACGCCTCGTGGGTCCGCGACGAGTTCGTCGTCGCGGGCCCGACGCTCGACGAGATCATCGACTTCCTCGTTGAGCGGTACTCACCAACGCCAATCTTCTCACCCTGGAACAAGGAAGGAGACCCGACACAGAACAAGACCACCGACGACCAGCTACGACGCCTGCTCGACTCACCCGATCCGAGATTCGACCGCTACCGCGACACCGTCTCGGCATGGCGACCGCTGGTAGAGAGCCCCGCATGGAACAACCTCGACAAGGCCGGGCGCTTAGCGCTCTGGAGAGGTTGCGCTCCCGACGATGCGCTGTGGTGGCTCGACGCCGCGGTCGCCGTCTCAACAACCGATGCGGCGTTCCCACCATTGCTCGGCTCCGGAGGCAACGACGGGAGACTCGAGTTCTCCCGGCTCCTCCACGGCGAGCTCATCCGCCTCTTCATCGACGGGCGACAGTCCAAGCACGCTGCCGGCTGGCTGTCCGCGTTCTTGACTGCGCAGCCCGGCCCCGCTCTCGTCGAGTCCACACTCGGCATGTTCGACGCCGATGCCGCCGGCACCCCCAACAGTGCACCCCAGGGCTCAGCACCATCGGCGACGAATCCTTGGGCGATCGCCCTCACCTTCGAAGGCCTGATGGGCTTCGGTTCGTCGATCGCCAGCCGAACCGGCTCCGCCCAACAGCAACTCCTGGGAGCTCCGTTCATGGTGCGCCCGTCGAAGCTCGGCGACGACTCATCTCAGGCCGAGGACGGGCGCGGTGAGTTCTGGGCTCCGATGTGGGATCACGGTGTTCGCTGGCCGGAACTTCGCCGAACCATCGCCGAGGGACGCCTCTCGTGGAACGGACGGCAAGCCGCATCCTCCGTCGACGCTGCCCGCGCTGTCGCGAACTTGGGAAGCGACCGAGGGATCAGCTCGTTTGCCCGCTACCAACTCGTGAAGCGAAACGGTCTGTCGTTCGTGGCGACGCCGTCGGGCCGGATCAAGGTTCGCCCCGTGCAGGGAGTCGCCGACCTCGCGTCGATCGACCGATGGGTCCGAGACGCCCGACGCGCGCCCGGCGCGGCCGTCGCCCGAGCAGCGCGACACCTCGACCGATGCCTCATCGCTGTGACGACCGACGACTCCGCGCCGGCGTTCCAAGAGCTCCTGCTCGCCATCGTCGACCTCGAACGGTCTGCGGGGGCGTCGATCAGCGGCCGTGACACGGCCACGCCCTTCCGCACCCTTGCCGACGGTCGCCCACGTCTCGACCTACTCGCATGGCGTTCGCTCGTCGACGACGGCTCCGCTGAATGTCGACTCGCGTTCGCACTGGCCTCGCTGCGCGACGCCCACGATGCCGACATGCCGTTCCCGTCGATGGCTCTCGCCGTGCGTGGCCTGACGGGCACCCGCTCGAACCCGCAGTGGCCCATCCGGGAAGCGCACCGCGACCACGCCGCCCTGGCGGCGCGAAGGGCTGGCACCGACGCCCTCGTCGAGGTGCTCCGACGCCGCTTACAAGCATCAGATCAGGTCGTTGCAGTGGACCCGGCCGCAACTCGTCGCCCTGGATACGACTACGGCGATCACGCCCGACTGGACGACGTGCTCGCGTTGCTCGACGGCGGTGCCGACGCGGAACGGGCCATACGCGTCGCGCAGGGATTCGCCCTGCTCGACACCCAACGGACAGGCCCGCCCTCGGCTGCGCCGGCGCCTCCGACTCCGATGTCGACGGATCGCCCGCGCGCCGGGTCCCAAGCCGCACGGCCGGTAACACCCGATGCCTGGTTCGCGGCGGTACGGCTCTGCCTGCTCGGCCGCGAGCGTGCCTGGCCCGCCGACATGCCGCTGGCCCGGAGAACCTGGGGCCGCGCCCTACAGAGCGGGCAGCTCGACGGCGTGGGGACCGACGCGCTCGCTGCCTTGCGTCGACGAGGACTCACGAGTCTTCGTCGTGCGCACACCCCCGACGCCGACCCGACGGCCCTCGCCGTTGCGCTGCTCGTTCGGCTCAACGGCAGCGACCGGGCGAGGCTCCTCGCGGCGATCGCCGACCCAGTCGACGCTGCCGGGCCCGCGCCGAAACTCGACACCACCGAAACCATCTATCAGGGAGTAGCCCCATGACCGTCACCGGAATCACCGCGAACCGCTTTCTTCTGGACGCAGCGCTTCAGCCGGTACAAGGCTCACGGTTCGCGCCTACCGGCTTCGCCGACCTCGGTGCGGCCGTGTTCGATCGACCGACCGACGACGGATGGGTCAAGTGCCTGCTCGTCGAGTCGGCCCAGTCGATGGCGAACCGCCTCGAAGCGACGCTCTGGGATGCCGGGAGCGCCCGGCCCGTTGCATCGATCGCCGACCTTCCCTACATCCACGTCGTCGATGACGACGGCAATCACCTGACCAGCAGCCGCGAGGAGTCGCACCGCCTCGCCAGCCCCTATGTGCGCTACGCCTCCTCCGGAGCAACCGATGGCCTGGGAATCATCAACGATGCGCTGAAGCTGTCGGAGACCGCTCCCCATGACTACCGGCGACTCGCACTGGCCGTGCTCTCCCTCGACCCACTCGCTCTCGTCCACGGCGTCTTCTTCGCAGGCAAGGGTGCCAAGGAGTTCCCGGGACAACCGAAGTTCACGCGGCTGATCACCGGCTTCATCGAAGCGCACGACGTGCGCGCCGCGGAAAGCGGCGGTGTGAAACGAGACCACGTGAACCACACGCAGGCGTCGAGCGGCGGCGATGCCACCGAGGGCTACGGCTCCGTGCCGTTCGCCCGCACCGAATGGACGGCGCGCACGATCACGGCCTCGTTCAACATCGATCTCGCTCAACTGCGCTCGTACGGCCTGCCGGACCCCGCAGAACAACTCCTCGCAGCAATCGCCCAGCTCGAGATCGCGACACTGCTCGCACAGCCGCTTCGCTTGAGGACCAACTGCGACCTCGAGGTTCTCAACGAGCACCTCGTCGCTCGATCCGGGGAACCCCTCGACGACATCGCTACCCTCGCCTCCCGTGTCGCCGATCTCGCCGGCCAATGCCGTGCCAATGGCCTGCTCGGCGAGGTGGTGGAGCTGCGTTGGTCGCCGAAGCGAGCGAAGTGATGACGTCCGCTGTCGTCGCCGCCGAACCTGGCGTGACGATCGCGTTCACCTTCCCGCTCGGGCGCTATCACGCGACCGCGGCAGGAACCGCGGCGAACGACGGCGTCGTCGAGTGGCCACCGTCACCGTGGCGGCTGCTCCGAACGCTGTACTCGGTGTGGAAGACGCGCTGTGACGACCTCGATGACAACCTCGTCGTCGGTCTGCTCGGAACCCTGGCCCAGCCTCCGCAATACCACATCGACCCCCGCACAGCAGCAGGCCACACCCGCCACTACATGCCCGGAGACAAGAACGGCAGCGAGGCGCGATTCCTCGCCCTTGACGTGTTCGTTGCCTGCGCCCCAGACCGCCCCACCCTGTATGCCACCTGGCCCGACGTGACGCTCGACGCGTCGCAGCGCGATGCACTCGGCCGGTTGTGCGACGCGATCACCTGGGTCGGCCGAGCTGAATCGCTCGCCGACGCCCGCCTCCTCGACGGTGGCGAGTTGCCCCCCGGCGCGAACACCTACCTCGTACCCGGCGATGCCGCCGACACCGGGGACTCCCCGATTCGGCTGCTGGTTCCCACGACACCCCTCGACCTCGAGGCGCTGGTCACGCGCCCATCCGACCTCCGAGCCAACGCCAAGACCCGCTCGACGCTCCCACCGGGTGCTTCGCTTCGCACCTTCGTCCGCCCCAGTCCCGAACGAGTCCACGCCGAGCGGCCGACCCATCGCAGCAGGCCTCGACCCACCGCTGTGCGCTTCTCCGTTGTGCCCACCGCCGCGGGCCGCTCCGCGACGCGCCTGCCCACGGTGGACACCGTCGTTCACACCTCCGGCCTGCGTCAGGCAGCGCTGGCCAGGTTCGGTTCCATGAACGGTGGAGCGGGCTCGGCGACGTTGTCGGGACGAACCGACTCAGGCCCCCGTGCCGGACACCGTCACGCGCACTACCTCGCGCTGCCGGGCGACGACACTCGCGTCCCGCGTGATCGTGTCGAATCGTTCGTGGTGTGGGCGCCCGACGGGTTCGACCCGGCCGAACTCGACGCTCTTCGCTCCATTCGGCGGGTGCGCGGCTTCCCATGGCTGTCGAGCTCACGGGAGTTCGGCGTGATCGCCGACGGCTTCGCGACTCCCGCCGAGCTGCTCGACGACGGCTTCTGCGGCCCGTCCACCGCGTGGTCCAGTGTCACGCCGGTTGTCGCCGGTCGGCATCCCAAAGGTGCCCGATCGTGGGCCGAACACGTCGAGGCCGAGATCATCGCCGACTGCGCCAGCCGTGGCCTCCCGACCGCCAGCGTCGACCTCCGCCCCTGGGAAGGCCGATTCACGACGGTGCGCCCGCGCCCCGGGAAACCCTCCCACCGCGCCCACAATCGACCGTTTCACGCCACGCTGACCTTCGAGACTGCACCCGACGCCAATCACATGCTCTGTGTGGGAGCGATGTCGCATTTCGGACTTGGCCTCTTCCGAGCAACGGACTGACCGGCGACAACCTTCGTTTCCTCGTCGTACCCAGGTTGGCGGCCCAAGACAACCAGAACGTGACAGCTACTCAGACCACGTCCACGATCTGGTAGCTGTAGCCCTGCTCGGCGAGGAACCGCTGGCGGTTCAGCGCGAACGTCTGCTCGACCGTTTCCGCCGCCACGACCGTGTAGAAGCTGGCAGTTCCGCCGTCGGCCTTGGGGCGCATGATCCGGCCGAGGCGCTGCGCCTCCTCCTGACGTGACCCGAACTGGCCCGACATCTGGATCGCCACATTGGCCTCCGGCAGGTCGATCGAGAAGTTCGCCACCTTCGACACCACCAACGTGTCGATTTCGCCCGACCGGAACTGCTCGAACAGCAGGTCGCGGGCCTTCTGGGGTGTCTTGCCGGTGACGATCGGCGCGCCGATCCGTTCCGCGACCCGCTCCAACTGGTCGAGGAACTGGCCGATGATCAACACCCGATCACCCTCGTGACGGGCCAGCAACGCGTCGAGAGCGACCAACTTGCTCGGCGTCGTCGCGGCGATGCGATGACGTTCCTCCGGTTCGGCTACGGCGTAGCTCATCCGCTGCTCGTCGGTCAGCGACACCCGCACTTCGGTGCACGTCGCCGGCGCAACCCAGCCCAGCGCTTCCAGTTCCTTCCACGGAGCGTCGAATCGCTTGGGCCCGATGAGCGAGAACACGTCACCCTCGTTGCCGTCCTCGCGCACCAGCGTCGCGGTCAACCCGAGCCGACGGATCGCCTGGATTCGAGCGGTCGCCCGGAACACGGGTGCGGGCAGGAGGTGGACCTCATCGTAGACCACCAACCCCCAGTTCTGGGCATCGAACAGTTCGAGGTTGGGGTGACGTTCGAAGATGTCGGCGTCCTTCGGAACCCCACGTTTGGCCCACGTCAACACCTGATAAGTGGCGATGGTGACCGGCCGGATGTCTTTTCGCTGGCCCGAGTACTCCCCGATCTGGTCGTCGGTCAGCGAGGTCTTGTCCAACAGCTCGCGCCGCCACTGGTGAGCCGACGACACCGAGGTCACCACGATCAGCGTGTGGCACGCGGCTGTCGCCATCGAGGCCAGCCCGATGATCGTCTTGCCCGCCCCACACGGCAACGCCAGCACACCGTTGCCCCCGGCCTCCGACCCGTCGTGCCACCACGCCGCGACGGCGTCGGCCTGATAGCTCCGGAGCTCGGCAGTCATCTCGACGCCGGCGAGTTCGGCTCCCTCGTCGTAACCGGCCTCGTCCGATGCCGGCCACCCGAGGCGCAGCAACGCCTGTTTGAGCACCCCACGGTCGCCGGTTCGCACCGCGAACCGGTTGCCGTCGAGCCGCTCCCCCAAGAGCTTGGCGACCTCCTTGTCGCGGGCCACCTCCTCGATCAACGCCGGCTCCGACGAGGTCAACGCCAGCCCCGTCGTGTCGTGGTCGCGTATCAACCGCAGCCGGCCGTACCGGCCCATCTGGTCGTGGACCTCCGCCAGGACCGACGGCGCGACCGGATAGCGGGCATACCGCGTCAGGGTCGATGCGACATCACCCGAGGAGAGCCCGGCGACCGCCGCGTTCCACAGCGACAGCGGCGTGATGCGGTAGGTGTGGACGTGCTCGGGCGACTTCTCCAACTCCGCGAACCGCCCCAACGCCGAGCGGACCTCGTCGAACGCCGGCGACGCCACCTCCAACAGCACCGACAGGTCGGCCTGAACCACCAGAGGGGTGTCGATTGGTTCCGTCGGGCTCATGTTGCGCCCCGTGCGCGCTTGTCGACCAGCGCCGAACGCTGTTCGCCGGTGAGACCGACGGTGTGCGGCAATCGAAGCGGCCGGTTCGGGTCCGGCTGCTGAACCCCCCACGCCGAGTCGATGACGTCGGTCGGGGCCGGCGCGGGACGGCCGTAGCGACGGGCGAAGTCGGCGTCGCGCTTGACGGTCTCGGGGGCCTCGCCGCCGGACAGCACCACCCCCTGGCGAGCCAGCACCTCCACCACCTTGGTCGCCGGGAGCGATGAGGTCGCCACCCCCGGCGCCAGCACGGTGAGCTTGGCGGCCTTGTAGCGAGACGCATCGGCCAACGCGATCGGATCCGCGCACGTGACCACACAACCGACCGTCTCCACCGACACAGGACTGGCGCCCGACATCGAGTCCGAGATGAACCGCTCGACAACGTCGGGCAACGGAACCGAGGAGTGCCGAGCGAAGAAGTCCACGACCTCGTCCACGTCGACCGCGGAGGAGGCTCGGGCCAACCGTGATCGGGCGAGCCGCCACACTGTGGCACCACCCTCGCTCTCGAGATCCGCGTAGCGCCGCAGCTGCGCTGCGACAGCAGGAGCGAGGTCGCCGGGGGCGATGACTGAGTGGTCGGGCTGGACGACGAAGCTCGTTTCGGTCCCGCCCACGACGGCGTCGATCGCCTCAGCCCCTGTCGCAGCGGCGCGTCCGGCGGCGGTGAGACCCACGATCCCTCCGGCCGCGACCGCTCCGAGCGCGACGAGGTCTCGCAGCATCTCGTCGACGTCGACGCTTCCGGAGATCCCGGTGTGACGATGGGCTGCTACCCGACCGAAATCGGCCCTGCCCAACCCCGTCCCCTCCGGCAACGACCCGAGCACGCTCAACAGCAACCGGCGACGAATCGAGGAGCAGTCCGACGAACCCGCACCGCCGACCCACGAGTCGAGTACCGCGAGCCAGTTCTGGCCCGTGGTCCGCGCCGCGAATTCCTCGACACGAAGCGGGTTCGGTCGCCATGACACCGGGTGCTCGGCGGAACGGCCGCGGCCACGCACCGGCATCTGCGCCGCGTAGATCAGTCCCACGTCGACAGCCGCGTCTCCAAGCACCTCGGCAAGGGCCGTGTCGATCCCGATCGCCTTCGCAGCAGTCCGCCACGTTTTGACCGGCGGACGGCGGTCTCCGGACTTCTTGCCTTCGGGAGGGTGACGGCCGAGGTGTTCCACCAGCTCCAGAAGAGCGGCGACCGTTGTGGCAGCAGCCCGCGAGCTCGTGTCGATCTCGGCCGGTTGGGCTGCGGGGGCGACCGGCCACGGCGCGACCTCGACACGACCGAGCGCGACGAGCACGTCCAACCACGGCCACACCGCGTCACCCCACTGGTGGGAGCCGAGGATCAGCCGATCGGTGAGCTCGTCGAGCGGACCGCGGTCAACGTACTGCTGACGGCCGTAAGCACGGGAGTTCGCCGGCCGCAGCGCGGCGAGGGCGCGGTAGCCGGCCATCGGGTCCTTCGGATCCTCGTCGACCAGGTCGTACACCGAGATGGCGCCTCGCGGAGCATCCCGCTCATCCACGAATCCGAAACCCGACGTCGAGAGCTGGATCACCCGGTCGAGCACTTCGGCCGTGCCGGGAACCGTCGACGCCAGCCCCTCACGGAGCCGAACCGGGTCTCGCAAGATCTGCGCCAGCGCGGCGGCCCGACCGGCTTTCGTTGTTCCGCCGTCGACCCCCCACAGCCTGCAGGCTGTTGCCAGGCGGTCGGAGGTGATTCCTTTCAGCGCAAGCCGAAACAACGGAAATGGCGGACTCATGATCTCGTCGAGGTCGGGGCGAATCCGAAAGGCCTTTCCGTCCACCGATGCGTACTCGCTCGCCACCAGTTCGCGGGCGGCGCGATCGATGTCGGCCGGATCGACGTCGGGACTCTCGGCGATCACGACCTGCCGCGTCACGCCGTCGTGATAGCAGGCAAGCTGCAGCAGAGCCGCGGCTGGCCCACTCAACGACTCGAACAACTCCGACATCGGGACGCCCTGCGGGAACACGTCCTTCCGGTTCGGCTCATGCTTGCCCGACGAAGCCAGTCGCTCGGCCGACAGCGGAAACGCCTCGTACGCAGTCTCCAGCATCTCCGCCAAGTGGGGAGAACCGAGGTCCCAGTCAGTCGCCATCCGCCAAGCAGGTTAGTGACCGCCGTACCGTCGGCCCGACGGCCGAACGAGGCCACGTTTGCTCACCGGCCTTCGGCTACCGTCCCGACTTACGGTACGATACACATCGTAATGGGGAGCAACACGCCGACCGACGCTGAGAGCCCAAAGCTGGGTCGGCCGCGCAGCACCACGCTCGACGTGGCGATCGCGACCGCCACCATCGAGCTCCTGGAGGAGCACGGCTACGCCGGCCTTTCCCTCGCCGCCGTTGCCGAGCGGGCCGGCACCACTACCGCGTCCATCTACCGGCGTTTCTCCTCCAAGTCCGACATGGTGATCACCGCCGTGTTCCGCACCGACGGCGACGACGTGGTCTCCGACACCGGCGACCTCGCTGATGACGTTCGCACGATGGTCCGCTGGGCCCTGGAGAAGTACGCCAGCCCAACCGGGCGCGCGGCGCTCGCCGGCCTACTGTCCGAACCCCTCGACGCCACGACCCGCGCCCACGCCGTCGGCGAGGTCTGGCACCGGATGGGCGATCGCCTCCGCCGCTCGATCGACAGTGGTGACATCGACCCGACGATGGACGTCGGCACGCTGATCGTGATGCTCACGGGCCCTGCCATGGCGGCGGCCACCGTTCACGGTCCGGCCGCTGCGAGCGACGAGTGGGTGGAGCGCATTGCGTCGACGCTGCTGGACGGGATCCGAGCGTGACGACGATCCGCATCCCCGACCTCCGTGAGCCGATCCGCACTCCCGAGGAGCGGCAGATCCACGAGATGTCGTTGTCGATGGAGGTCGACCTGTCGGTGGACTCACTCGTCGCCGCAGCAACTCGCCGCACCGGCCTCACCGACTTCGGCGCCACCGGCGTCCTCGATCGCCTCGCGCTCCAGGTAGCCGCGGTCGACGCGGACGCCGGCCTTGCCGGGATCGGCCGATACCTCGTTCGCCGCCGCCTCGTCGGACTCCTCAGCGCACGGCTCCGCTACGAGGACTACCTCCGCCGCCACCCCGAGGCGCACGACATCGACCTCGACCCTCCGGTGATCGTCGTCGGCCTGCCCCGCTCCGGCACCACCCATCTGGTGAACCTGCTCGCCGAAGACCCCCGATTCCGGTCCCTCCCGTTCTGGGAGCTGCTCGAACCGATCCCCGTCACTGGTGACGGCCCCGGGCGAGACGGCGTCGACCCCCGGTACCTCCGGGCTGTCGAGCAGCATCGGATCACCAGGGAGGCCTCTCCACTCACGGCGCTCATGCACGACCAGGCACCGTCGAGCATCGAGGAGGAGTGCGAGCTCATGGACCTCGACCTGTGCGCCTACCCGCTCGAATGGATCGCCCGTGTGCCGTCCTGGCGCGACCACTACCTCCGCCTCGACCAGCACGCCCACTACCGCTTCCTCCGCGAGGCGCTCCAGGTGCTCACCCACCTCCGCGGCCCCAGGCGCTGGGTCCTGAAGTCGCCCCAGCACCTCGAACAGCTCGGCCCGTTGATGGCAGCGTTCCCCGACGCCACGGTGGCCTTCACGCTCCGCGATCCAGTTGCCGTGCTCCAGTCAGCGCTCACGATGCTGGCGTACGCCGACCGAACACGACGGGCCAGCGTCGACGCCGACGAGCTCGCCGCCTACTGGGTCGACCGCATCGAACGCCTCCTTCGAGCAGCGGTTCGCGATGCCCAGCTGATCCCGTCGGGCCGACGGGTCGACATCGCGTTCCACCGATTCATGGCCGATCAGGTCGGCGCCGTCACCTCGGTGCTTCACGCCGCCGGACTTGAGGTCTCCGACACGGACTCGGCGCGCTTCGACACCTACGTCGGCTCCCACCCACGCGGCAGGGACGGCCGCCTCGCCTACGACCTCCGAGAGGACTTCGGACTCGACCCGTCGACCGTGTTCGATCGGTATGCGTTCTACTTCGACGCGTTCCCAGAGGTCCGACGGGAGGTCCACTGATGGCCGGCATCCATCGTGAACGCCCCGACGCCTCAGCGATCCGCCCCGCCCGTGGCCGGCCGGCAACCGATGTCGGCGACGGGGTCTGGATGTCGGAGGGCCTGTCCAACTCCTATCTGATCGGCACGGACGACGGCCCCGTGGTCGTCAACTGCGGGATGGGGTTCGAGGGCCCGTTCCATCGCCGCGCCTACGACGACGTCGATGCCGCCGCGCTCCACACGATCATCCTGACCCAGGGCCACTTCGACCACGTCGGTGGCGTGGACACCTTGCGGGGCGACGCCACCGAGGTCGTCGCTCACCGGCGGTTCACGGTCTGGCGCGACGACAACGAGCGACTCGAAGCGTTCCGCTCCCGCAACGCGGCCTTCGCCTGGATGGACGCCATAGTCGCGGCGATGGAACACGCCCGCACCGTCGGAGTCGACGCCGTCGCCCAGTCCCGGCCGGAGCCGACCATGTTGGTGGACGGCGAACGCTTGCTCACCGTCGGGGGACGGGAACTGGTTCTGATCGAGACGCCCGGCGGGGAAACGTTCGACTCGCTGGTCGTGTGGATGCCCCAGACCCGAACCCTGTTGAGCGGCAACCTGTTCGGCCCGTTGTTCGGCCACGTCCCCAACCTCGTCACCATGCGCGGTGACCGCTACCGCGACGCACTCGCCTACACCGAATCGCTCGACACCGTGCTCGCACTCGCCCCCGACCGACTGCTCACTGGCCACTTCGCACCCGTCGAAGGCACCGACCGAATCGCCGAGGAGATCACGGCAATGCGTGACGCCATGCGCTGGGTTCACGACCGCACCGTCGACGGTATGAACGCCGGCGCCGACGTTCACACGCTCATGCGCGAGGTGACGGTGCCTGACCACCTCGATCTCGGCGAGGGTTACGGGCGTACGTCCTGGAACGTGCGCGCCATCTGGGAGTCCTACGCCGGATGGTTCCACCACCGCTCCACAACCGAGCTCTATCCAACCCCATCGCTCGCCGTCGCCACCGACCTGGTCGCCGCAGCGGGAGCCGATGCGCTGGCTGCCGCCGCACGGTGCCACGTCACCCAGGGTCACCCCGTCGAGGCCCTGCATCTCACCGACATCGTGCTCGCCGTCGAACCCGACCATTGGGCGGCTCGGCGGTCCGCCGTCGAAGCCCACGAGGCGCTGCTCGCGGAGTCCACGAACTTCTGGGAGTCGGCGTGGCTCCGACGGGCGATCGCCAAGCTCACAGGAGGGTCATGAACCGGGCTTCGTTCGACTTCACCGACGCCGGCGTCGTCGTTACCGGCGGCACGAGTGGCATCGGGCTCGCCGTCGCCAACGCCTTCAGAACCGCCGGAGCCGACGTCACCATCACCGGCACGCGGCCCGAGGCCTCGGCGTACGACGTCGACCTCTCGCCGTACCGCTACCGCCAACTCGCGCTTGCCGACCCCGACTCGATCGACGCCCTCGCCGGCGAGCTGCACGGGAGCATCGGAACGCTCGACGTCCTCGTCAACAACGGCGGAGCCAACTTCCCCGACGGCCTCGACGAGTGGACCCCCGAGGGCTTCGCCGCCTCGCTCGCCGTCAACCTGACGGGAGCCTTCCGCCTCACCGACCGCTGCTCACGGTTGCTGTTCGCCAGCTCGCTCTCCGGCGGATCGAGCGTGGTCAACGTGTCGTCGATGGCCGCCTACCGCACCACCGCGTTCGTCCCCGGATACGGTGCCGCGAAGGCGGGAATCGTCAACCTGACCGCCAACCTGGCGCGCCGGTGGGCACCGAAGGGCGTCCGGGTGAACGCCGTTGCGCCGGGAGTGATCGCAACCCCGATGACCGCACCCATGGCGACCCTCCCCGATGTCTATGCCGCCGAGCTGGGTCGCATTCCGATGGGGCGATTCGGCGACGCCGACGAAGTCGCAGCCGCGATTCTCTTCCTCGCCAGTGCCGGAGCGTCATATGTCACTGGTCAAACCTTCGCCGTCGACGGCGGCTACCTGGCGGGTTGAGATGCGACAGGTACGAGTTCACGGGCCGAGCGACGTTCGGGTCGACGACGTCGCAGATCCGGACCCCGGCCCGACCGACGCTCTGGTCCGCGTCGCCGCCTGTGGGATCTGTGGAACGGACGTGACATCGATTCGACTCGGGGGAATCGCCGGGCCAGGACGTGAGCCAATGTGCCTCGGGCACGAAATGTCGGGGACTGTCGATTGGGTCGGTGCCGATGTCCGCTCCGTCGGGGTCGGTGACCGAGTCGTGGTGCAGCCGGGGGTCGACGAACTCGACCGGATCGGGGCGGGCGGTCCCCAGGGCGGCCTCACGCCGGTCCTCCTGGTGACCCACGCAGATCGACGTCTCCACCCCGTTCCCGACCACCTGCCGCTCGATGTCGCTGCCCTCGCCGAGCCTCTCGCCGTTGGCATGCACGCGGCGAATCAGGCCGAGGCACGCCTTGGGGACGGGGTAGCCGTGTTCGGGTGCGGCCCTGTCGGGCTCGCAGCGATAGCAACGCTCGTCGATCGCGGCCACGATCGGGTCGTCGCCGTCGAGCCCAGCCCCACGCGCCGACGACTGGCCATCCAACTCGGTGCCCAGTCGGCGCTCGATCCGGGTTCTGACGACGTGTGGACGGGACTCGCCGACCTGCACGGCACCCGCCCCTTCATGTTCGGGCCAACCGCCGCGACGTCAGCGTTCGTCGAGGCGACCGGGGTCGACGCAGTGCTGACCGACATCATCGACCATGCCGGATTCGGTGCCACCATCTCGATCGTCGGCCTCCACCACTCGCCGATCCCCACCAGCTTCCTGCTCGTGCTGATGAAGGAACTGACGCTGCGAGGGTCTATCGAGTACCCGCCGCGCTTCGCCGACTCGATCGACCTGCTCGTACGCCGCGACCTTTCACCGTTGCTCACTCACCGCTTCGAACTCGACCGGTTCCACGACGCGATCTCGCTTCTGGACGAGTCCAAGGACTGCGGCAAGGTGCTCGTAACGCTGGATCCGACCCAATGGTGAGTGCGAACGCGGCACAGTTCTGGGAGGACGGAGCGTGTGTCGTTCGCCACGCGATCACCACGACCGAACTCGCCGCGGCCCGCGCCGCCGTCGACTCGCTCACCGCTGCCGACGAGTTGGCCGACTTGAGCGCACTTGTCGACAGCGATGAGACGCCTCGCTTCAAGGCGGGAGTCGACCACTGGCGAACTCGCGACGAGTTCCTCCGCATCGCTACCACCGGAAGCATTCCCGCCGTCGTCGCGCGAATCCTCGATACCGACCGCCTGTGGTTGTACGAGGACAGCGTTCTCGTCAAGGAAGCCGGCTCGACGGTACCGACCAGATGGCACACCGATGACGGGTACTTTCACGTCGAAGGTGACCAACTCGCCACGGTCTGGCTGGCGCTCGACCCGTCACCACGAGCAGCGGGCTCCTTGCGCTTCGTTCGAGGTTCGCACCGTGCCGACACCCGGTACCGTCCGACGCTCTTCGTGACCGACGACCCCATCCCCAACACGATCGGTGCACCTGCCCCGACCCTCGACCTCGACGACCAATCGGTGTTCGGGTGGGACCTCGCGGCGGGCGACCTCACGATCCATCATGCCCGCACGCTCCACGCGGCGGAAGGTAACTCCACGCCGTGCGCCCGTCGGGCGCTCTCGATCCGATACTGCGGCGTCGCCACGGTCGTGCAACCCAAGCCCGGGGCCCCAACGAAGGTGGGGATGAGCACGGTGTCGCCCGGCACGTCGATGGCCGTTGCCGCTGAGGCGGTCGGCCTTCCGGAGGCAATCCTGACCTGAGCCGGGGCACACTACGTGACGTTTCGGATCGAGTTCGAGGAGGATCACGGTGGGCAATTACGGCGACTGGCAGTTGGGCATCTACCTCGGCGGGCTCACGGGGCAGCAGCCGGAGCTACCGATGACCTTCGACGAGTTCGAGGAGTGGGCACCGGATGCGATGGGCCCCGAGATCTGGTCCTACGTGAGCGGCGGCGCGGGCAACGAGCACACTCAACGCGCCAACGTCGCCGCGTTCGAGAGATGGGGCCTCATGCCACGGGTGCTCCGGGGCGCGGCCCAGCGGGACGTAACCGTCGAGATGTTCGGCCACCGCTACGACACGCCACTGATGCTGGCCCCCGTCGGGGTGATCGGACTTTGCGACCGCAACGGTCACGGCGACCTCGCCACCGCCCGAGCGGCTGCGGCAAGCGGCGTACCGATGATCGCGTCGACGCTGATGCAAGATCCGATGGAGGACGTCGCTGCCCAACTCGGCGACACACCGGGTTGGTTCCAGCTCTACCCACCGAGTGATCGGGAGGTGTGCGAGAGCTTCGTCCGCCGCGCCGAGGCCGCCGGGTTCTCCGCCATCGTCGTCACGCTCGACACGCTCACACTCGGTTGGCGCCCCCGGGATCTGGCGCTGGCCAGCTTCCCCCAACTCAAGGGCCTCTGCCTTGCCAACTACTTCACCGATCCGGTCTTCCGGTCCAAGCTCCAACGGCCTCCCGAGGAGGATCTCGAGGCGGCGACCGGCGCATGGGCATTCGGCTTCGGGAACCCGGGTATGACGTGGGACGACCTGGACTGGATCCGCTCGCTCACCGACCTCCCCCTCCTGCTCAAGGGCATCAACGCTCCCGACGACGCCCGCATGGCGATCGACCACGGCGTGGACGGCATCTACTGCTCGAACCATGGCGGCCGACAGGCCAACGGCGGTATCCCGGCAATCGACCTGTTGGCCGACGTCGTCGCCGCGTCGGGTACCACACCGGTCATCTTCGATTCGGGCATTCGCAGCGGAGCCGACGTCGTCAAGGCGTTGGCCCTCGGAGCTACCGCTGTCGGGATCGGTCGGCCATACGTCTACGGGCTCGCCGTGCGCGGCCAGGCCGGCATCGAGCACGTCCTGAAGTGCCTCCTCGCTGAGCTCGACCTCATCATGGCGGTCGACGGGTATGGCAGCCTCGCAGAGCTCACGCCCGACGCAATCCGCCGCGTGACCTGACCGTCCCCGCCCCGGGTTTTCGTTCGAGAACCTTCCACCCGGTGGAAGGTTCTCGAACGAAAACCCCAGCGGCATCAGGACAACCGTTGGCGGAGCGCCTCGAAGCACAGGACCGTTCCCGCCATCGCAACGTTGAGCGACTCGGCGGGGCCGTCCATCGTGATGGTGACGGCAACGTCGCAACCGGCGACAACATCGGCAGCGAGGCCGTGAGCCTCATTGCCGAGGACGATCGCCACCGCCCCGCCCAGCGACGCGTCGAGGTGGGCGACGCCGTCCCGAGCCACCGCAGCAGCGGTCAGCACCCCCAGCTCGGCGAGCGCCACGAGAACAGCCTGTGGATCGGGGTCGGCGGCGATCGGCAGCCGGAGCATCGAGCCCGCCGACGAGCGCACCACTTTCGGGTTGTAGAGGTCGACGCCCGATCCAGCCAGCACGACGCCGGCACACCCCGACGACTCCGCGACACGCATCAACGTGCCCACGTTGCCGGGATCGGCGACGTCGACGAGCACCAGGAGCGGGCGTTGGGCGTCGGACGCCACAAGCCCGACGTCGGCAAGCGTACGAGTGAGCGAGGCCGCCACGACGGCCGCGACGGGTTGGGCGGAGACCGCCGGCAGTACCGACGCGAGCACCCCCTCGGCCACCACCGTGACCGGGACTGCCGACGACGCCAGCGCTCGAGCGATCTCTGGATGGCCTCCGTCGACGAACAGTTCCTCCACCGGCACGCCCGACACGAGCGCCTCGCGCACGAGAACGAGTCCCTCCACGACGAACGCGCCCTCGTTGGTACGCGAGCTGCGGCGCCCCGAGAGGCGCCGCAGTCTCTTGATCTTTGGGTTCGACGCGCTGAGCGCGCCGGGCGTCGTCACGACGAGGTCAGCCCTCGAGCGCCGACTTCGCAGCGGCGACGAGCGACGAGAACGCCGCAGCGTCGGTGACGGCGAGATCGGCGAGCGACTTGCGGTCGATCTCGATCTCGGCCTTCTTCAGCCCGCCGATGAACCGGCTGTAGCTGATGTCGTTGAGACGGCACGCCGCGTTGATGCGCTGAATCCACAGACGCCGCATCTCGCCCTTGCGGGCACGACGGTCGCGGTAGCTGTATTGCAGCGCGTGCATGACCGACTCGTTGGCGGCGCGGAACGTGCGGCTCCGGTTGCCGTAGTGGCCTTTCGCCCGGGTAAGGACGGCCTTGTGCTTCTTCTTGGCGTGAACGCCACCCTTGACACGTGCCATGGGAGTCTCCTTCTAGTACGTGGTTGAGGGTCAGATGCCGAGCTGGCGGCGGACGCGGGCCTTGTCACCCTTGGGGAGCTCCACCTCGCCGGCGAGGCGACGGGTGCGCTTCGACGGCTTCTTCTCGAGGATGTGGGAGCGGTTCACCTGCCGGCGCATGATCTTGCCGGAGCCGGTCACCTTGAAGCGCTTGGCGGCGCCGCGGTGGGTCTTCATCTTGGGCATGTCGTTCAGCTTTCGTTCTGTGCGTCGGGGGCCGACACAGCGAGGGCCGCGTCGGGGGTGGCTCCATCGACCGTTGCGTCGGGTTCGACGCCCTCGGCGGCCTCAGCCGCTTCGGCGGCTTCTGCCTGCGCCCGTTTGGCCGCTGCGGCCTGGGCCTTCTTGTCCGGTCCGAGGACCATGGTCATGTTGCGGCCGTCCTGTTTGGGGAAGACCTCGACTCGACCGACATCGCTCACCATCTCGGCCACCCGGTCGAGGATCTTGCGACCGAGCTCGGGGTGCTGCATCTCGCGGCCCCTGAACATAATCGTGATCTTGACCTTGTGGCCCTCGCCCAGGAACTGCTCCACCTTGCGGGTCTTGGTGTCGAAGTCGCCGCCACCGATCTTGGGGCGGTACTTCATCTCCTTGACGACGATGTTGGTGGCCTTCTTCCGGGACTCCTTCGCCCGCTGCTGTGCCTCGAACTTGTACTTCCCGTAGTCCATGACCTTGCAGACCGGCGGGTTCGCCATGTCGGCAACCTCGACGAGGTCGAGTTCGGCGGCCCGGGCGATGGCCAGGGCTTCGGGGAGCGGCTTGATGCCCAGCTGAGCGCCGTCCTGGCCGATCAGGCGTACCTCGCGGGCACGGATCCGATCGTTGATGCGGGGCTCGTCAGTGTGTGGTGGCGGTGCTATGACCGTTCATCCCTCAAACGCACGTCCTTTCGACGTTGGTGCAGTGGTGGCGACAACCTCGCTCACCGCCGTGCCCGAAAACGAGCGAGGCGGATGTCGGAACGCCGACATCCGCCAAGGAACCGCACCGTTGAACCCGAGGGTTCAGCCGGCGAGGGCTTCACGATCATCGACGCCGGCGCACTCCTTCGACCCGAAGGTCAGCTGGTGGCCGGGTGGGGCTGCCGGGCTGACACTCGCGTGGGCCCGCGCCCGCTTTCCGCTCAGTTGTCGGAAGTACAGTACCAGCAACCACGACACGAAGGACAGTTCCGTGAGCCTCTGGACCCCAGACGGGGAACGCCCCGTCCAACGCTCGACCCCCGACTCCCCCACCGGAGCCACCGGGTCGGGCCCCTCGCCCGAGCTGCGCGCCGCGCTCGCCGAGGCCGGCATCGACGTCGATCAGCTCTCACCCGAGCAGTTGCAGGAAGCCCAGGCGATGCTCGTCGAGATGGGTCGGGTCCGCCAGGAGATGCTGTCGGTTCCCGCAGCGGAGATCATCGCCAACCACCTGATGGGCATCTACGAGCTCGCAGCGATCCACCTCGGCGAGAACCCCCCGAACTTCGTGGAGGCGTCGGTCGCGATCGAAGCGCTGCGGGCAGTGCTCGACCGCATCGGCAACAAGTTCGCCGACAACGAGGCCGTGCTGCGCCAAGCACTGAGCCAGCTCCAGATGACTTTCGTGCAGCTCAAGGAGCAGGTCGAGGCCGAGGCTGCCGTGGAGCCCGGCGTCGCCGCCAACGACTGAGCAGCCTTCCCCCCACTCCTCCAGCTCGTTCTGTCCTGCGAGAGCACCACCCGGGTGGTGCTCTCGCAGGACAGAACGAAGACTCTTCCCAAACGAACGTTCAATTAGCTAGACTGCGGCGCATGACCTCGCCTGTGTTCACGCCGTTCTCGCCCACCCGCGACCGTCAGCCGGTCGACCTCGACACCGTCGACTTCACCGACCCGTCGACCTTCGACGATCCGTGGGACACCTACGCAGCGCTGCGAGACCTCGATCACCTCCACTACGACGCCAAGAACGACCTCTACATCGCCCCCCGCCACGAGGACGTCTTCCACATCAGCCGCGACAACGAGCTGTACGTCTCGCGGTTCGGCGTTCGCCCCATCATCGCCGGCGACATGTCGATCATCACCATGGACGGCCCCGACCACGTCGCCACCCGCCGCCTCATCAACAAGGGCTTCACGCCCCGCCGGGTGCGCGACCTCATGCCGCACGTCCGTGAACTGTCGAACTCGCTGATCGACGACATCGTCGAGCACGGCCACATCGATTTCGTCGAGCAGTTCGCCATTCACGTGCCGCTCATCATCATCTGCGAGCTCATGGGCCTCGACCCCGACCTTCGCCTCAAGATGTACAAGTGGTCCGACGACATGATGGCGGGCGACGGTCACAGCTCCGCCGACGACCCGGTGCTCCTCGCTGCCGCCGAAGCGTTCGGCGAGTTCGCCACCATGTGCATCGCCCTTATCGCCGAGCGCCGCGCCGACCCCCAAAACGACCTGATCTCCATCCTCACCAAGGCCTACGACGACGGCGACCTCGCGAAGGAGTTCAAGGCCTACCAGGGTGTCGACGAGGAGACGATTGCCGCCATGAAGGCGAAGTCTGCCCTCAACGACGACGAGCTGTTCGCGTTCCTCGCCGTGCTGATGGTCGCCGGCAACGAGACCACCCGCAACGCCATCGCCGGGGGACTGCTCACCCTCAGCCGCTTTCCCGAGCAGAAACAGCAGCTCATCGACAACCTCGCGGATGAGGAGTTCGTCGACCGCGCTGTCGACGAACTGATCCGCTACGTGTCGCCCGTGCTCGGCTTCGTTCGCACGGTCACCCAGCCGCACACCTACCGGAACACCGAGCTGAAGGAGGGCGATCGCATCCTCATGCTCTACAGCTCGGCGAACCGTGACGAGCGGGCGCTCGACCGCCCCAACGAACTCGACTTCAACCGCGAGACCAACCCACACCTGGCCTTCGGCATCGGCCCGCACTTCTGCCTTGGGGCGAACCTCGCCCGCATGGAGGTCAAGACCGTCTTCCAGGAGCTGCTCACCCGGGTGCCCGACATTCA
>JAIBBP010000016.1 GCA_019694615.1 Microthrixaceae bacterium
GTATGAAGCGCGCGGCCACGCGCGCGCTTCATACAACAGAACGGGTGCGCTGGGGAGGTTGGGGGAACTGCGGGTCAGGGCTCGCCGGTGACGGCCCACCCCCGCGACCGTTCGACGGCGCGCTGCCACATGTCGTACGCCGCCTCGACCCGGGTTCGGTCCTCAGACGGCTCGACGCGCTCGTCTACGGCCCACCTTGCTGCGACGTCGGACACCGTCGACCAGACCCCCTCGGCCAGGCCGGCCAGGTAGGCGGCACCCAGGGCGGTGGTCTCCTGCAACCGGGGCCGCACGACGGGCACGTCCAACTGGTCGGCAACCAGACGCAGAAGGAGCCCCATCACCGAGGCGCCCCCGTCGACACGAAGCTCGCGAACCGGTGTGCCGCTCGCCGCTGTCATCGCATCGATCACGTCGCGGGTCTGATAGGCCATTGACTCGACCGTTGCCCGGGCGAGTTCCGCCCGGCCCGAGCCCCGGGTGAGGCCGACGATCGTGCCGCGGGCGTAAGGATCCCAGTACGGCGAGCCGAGTCCGGCGAACGCCGGCACCATGAACACGCCGCTGCTGTCGGGAGTCGACTCGGCGAGCGGTCCGACCTCGGCGGCGGTCGAGATGATGCCGAGCCCGTCGCGCAACCACTGGATCGCAGCGCCGGTGGCGAAGATCGAGCCCTCGAGCGCGTAGTGAGTGACGGTCCCCCCCGTGCCGTCCCCGAGAACCGACGATGGCAAGGTCCATGCCACAGTGGTGAGGAGCCCTTCCGCCGGCGTGGGCACGACGTCACCGACGTTCATCAGGACGAATGACCCGGTGCCGTAGGTGTTCTTGGTCATGCCGACCTCGAAGCACGCTTGGCCGAACAGCGCCGATTGCTGATCGCCGGCGATTCCGGATACCGGAACGCCGGCTCCTCCCACGAAGTCGGAGGAGGTGACACCGAAGCGGCCGGCTGATGCCCGGACCTCGGGAAGAGCCGTCATCGGGACGCCGAAAAGGGCGCACAGCTCGCTGGACCATTGGCCGTCACCGATGTCGAACAACATGGTGCGGCTGGCGTTCGACGGGTCGGTCGCGTGGACGGCTCCGGCGGTGGCCGTTCCACCGGTGAGGTTCCAGAGGATCCACGAGTCGATCGTTCCAACCGCAGTGTCCGGGCCGAACTCGACGCCGCCATGAACTCGGAGCCATTCGATCTTCGAACCGGAGAAGTAGGGGTCGAGGACGAGCCCGGTGGTCGATCGCACGAGGTCGAGGTGCCCCGCCGCTGCGAGCTCATCGCACCGGGCAGAAGTTCGGCGGTCCTGCCAGACGATCGCCCGGTGCAGCGGGCGGCCCGTTGATCGACTCCACGCGACGATGGTCTCGCGTTGGTCGGTGATTCCGATCGCCGCAATCGGCTCATCGAGCGTCGCCACGAGTTCGGCGACTGTTGTCTGCACGGCCTGCCAGATCTCGTCGGCGTCGTGCTCGACCCAACCGGGGCGCGGGAAGTGCTGGGTGAACTCGCGGTACGACCAGCCCCGAGTTGCACCCGACTCGTCGACGGCGAAGGCTCGAACGCCGGTGGTTCCGGCATCGATGGACAGCACGATGGACATGGCCGGTGAATCTACCGGCGGATTGCGAAGGCGGTCAGCTGCCGGTGCCGGAGGGGCACTGTGCGACGAGCATGTTGCGTCGCGTGGTGAGGTGCCGCTGAGATCGCTGGTCGAGCGACCACGAACCGATGAGGTCGATGGTGGGGAGCAGGCCGACGTAGTCACACGCACCGACCTCGTCCACGTCGCCTCGCGACGGGGAGAAGACCTGCGTCGGCTCACCCTCGATCCGCAAGGTGACAACGTCGACCCCGCTGAGCTCGGTCGCGGTCAGCACGATCTGGGCGGTCGCCTGGAATCGCGCCGGTCCGACGAGGTTGTCGAACTCCTCGGAGACATTGACGACGAGCGTTTCACCGCTCTGGTCGGCGCTGAGGAGCCGAGTGCCGGTTGGGATCTGGCTGGTGACTTCGTCGTTGCTGTCCGTCGGATCGACACGGAAGAGCGTCGACAGCACGTCGGCGGTGGAGCGGCGGGACACGTCCTCCTCGAGGTTGATCAGCCGCTCGTTGGCGATGAAGAAGAGGAACGCTGTCGTGCCGCCGTCCTCGTCGGTGTTGGTCTGCTCCTGCGGGGATGTCGTGCTGGTGGGCGCGGCGATGGGTCGGGGCGTGTCGTCGAGCGGCACTCCGCAGGCCGACACCGTCAGAGCGACGAGACACGCCGCTATGGTCCGCAGTCTTCCGGTCACGACGCAGTCTCCGAGGCTGCGACGGTCTCGCTTTCGGTGGCTGGCTCGTCGTGGGGTTCGATCAACGGAAGCTCGACCACGAAGCGGGAACCGGGCATCCCGTCGGGCCGTGGCTCGACCCAGACGGAGCCGCCATGGAGGCGGGCGTGTTCGGCGGCGAGCGCAAGGCCGAGTCCGACGCCGAGGTCGGTGCCTCGGCTTCCGCCTTGGCCGCCGCGGTTGAACCGGTCGAACACCTTCGCCCGTTCGGCCTCGGGGACTCCGGGACCGGCGTCCTCCACCGAGATTCGAACGGTGTCGAGCGGCGGCTCGTCGTCGCTGTCGTCTTGCACCGCGTCGACTCGCTCGACGGTGATTCGTGTTGCCCCATTTGCGTACTTCTTGGCGTTGTCGAGGTAGTTGGCGAGAATGCGCATGAGGCGGCGCTTGTCGCAGGAGATGATGAGGTCGTCGAGACCAACTGCCTCGACAGGAACGGGTTCGCGCGAGAGCGTCCGCACGGCCTGTTTGATCGTCTCGACGAGGAGCACCTCGTCGATCTCGAGGCGGACTGCCCCGGCGTCGAACCGACTGATCTCGAGGAGGTCCTCCACGAGCTGGGTGAATCGGTCCATGTCGCTCGACAGCAGGTCGAGTGCGATCTGGGCGCGATCTGGCATCTCGTCGCGAGCGTTCCGGAGCACTTCGAGCGACGCGTTGAAGGTGGTGAGTGGCGAGCGCAGCTCGTGGGACACGTCGGACGCGAACTGGGCGTCGCGATCGATCCGGGTTTGCATCGCCGACACCATCTCGTTGAACGACGACACCAGCTGGACGAGGTCGGGATCATCGGCCCACTCCGTATCGACGAGGCGTGCGTCCAGCTTGCCGAGCGAGATCGCCTCGGCCACGTGGGACACGTCGGCGAGGGGGCGAAGCACTCGACGGCTGGCCCACGAGCCGAGTACAGCGCCGAAGACCGCCGCAGCGACGCACGCGCCGACGAGCCGGTAGCCGAGGTTGTCGATCGACCGGTCGATGTCGTCGATCTGGTTGATCTCGAAGTAGCCACCATCGCCGAGGGGCACGCCGACCGCTAGCAGCACCTCGCCCTCGCGCTCGTAGCGCATGATGCCGGCCTCGTGGTCGACAGTCACGAGCTCGCGGAGCGATACCGGGATCGTGCTGGTTCCGTATCGGGCGTCGAGGCTGATCGATCGCAGCTCTGTCGACGACCCTTCGGCAGGGATGAGTGCGGATGGCTTGCCGGCGGTCGGCAGAGAACCGAACAACGACTGGGCATCGACGTCGGGAGAGGTGATCTTGTCGGCAAGCGTCGCCGCGTTGACGACCGTTCGCTCCCGAACGATCCGCTCGCGCTGGTCGAGGAGGTTCGTCCGGCTGAGCGTGACCGACGTGATCGAGAGCAGCGCGGCGATGAGCGTCGCCCCGAGCGTGAACGTCGTGACGATTCGGGCGCGCAGACCGAGCTGGCCGAACGGTCGAAACCGAGTTTCCGCAGCCGAGGTGGTCACAGTTGGCGTGCCCTACGGCTGCAGCTTGTAGCCGAGACCTCGGACGGTGACGACGTAGCGCGGTTCGGCGGGGTCGGCTTCGACCTTGGTTCGAAGGCGGCGAATGTGCACGTCGACGAGGCGGCCGTCGCCGAAGTAGTCGTGGCCCCACACCTTCTCCAGAAGCGCTTCGCGGCTGAACACCCGACCGGCGTTCGCCGCGAGTTCGACCAACAACCGGAACTCGGTCTTCGTGAGGTGAATCGGCTCGCCACCTCGCGTGACCGTGCCCTCCTGCGGGACGATCTCCAGATCGGCGAACCGCATCCGAGTCACGCCGGTGTCCGCCGACCGGGCCCGTCGCAGCATTGCGCGGATGCGTGCGGAGAGTTCCTTGGGGACGAACGGTTTGGTGAGGTAGTCGTCGGCACCTGCCTCGAGGCCGGCAACCACGTCGTGGGTGTCGGCGCGGGCGGTGACCATGATGATCGGCACGTCGCTCAGTCGGCGGATGGCGCGGCAGACATCGAACCCGTCGATGCCGGGGAGCATGATGTCGATGAGCACGACGTCGCTGGGCTGGCGGGCGAACGACGCGATCGCGTCCTCGCCGTTGGTGGCCTCAGAGACCTCCCAGCCCTCGTCCTCCAGCGCCAGCTTCACCGACGTGCGGATTCGTTCGTCGTCCTCGACGGTCAGGATTCTTGTACCCACACGGGCCAGTCTTTCAGATCGACCCCGCCGCGCCGGGACTCTCGGCCCGGGCGGCGATCACAGCTCATCGGCCCCATGGGTGAGGAGGAGGTCTCGGAGCGGCCCTACGAGGTCGGGGTGTGCAGCGATGATGCAGCCGGGTGGCGCGGGGACACCACCGGTGAGGTGCTCGACGACGGCGCCCGCCTCCGCCGCGATGATCTGGCCCGCCGCCAGATCCCAGTCGTTGAGTCCGTGCTCGTAGTAGCCGTCGATTCGGCCTGCGGCGATCGAGCAGAGGTCGAATGCCGCAGCGCCGAGGCGCCGCACGTCTCGAACCTGGTCGATGATTCGCCCGAGAAGTGCGGCCTGGTCGCGGCGTCGATCCGGGTCGTATCCGAACCCCGTGGAGATGAGTGCTCGAGAGAGCTCTGGTGGTTCGTTGAGCCGGAGCCGCGACCCGTTGCGGTAGGAGCCGCCGCCGATCGAGGCGACATAGCGGTCGTCGGCGCTGATCTCGACGATGGCTCCGGCGATCGGTCGGCCGCCGACACAGGCTCCGATGGACACGGCGTAGGGCGGGTGGCCGTACACGAAGTTCGTCGTGCCGTCGATCGGATCGACCACCCAGACCACTCCGGTCGTGCCCGGTTGGTCCGCGTCCTCCTCTGTGACGAGTCCGTCGTCGGGTCGGGAGTCGAGGAGCAGACCACGAATGAGGACGTCGGAGGCCTTGTCGACGTCGGTCACCATGTCGGTTGCCGTCGACTTGGTGGCTATTCCGAAGCCAGCGGATCGGCGCTCGCGGACCATGTCGGCGGCGGCGACGGCGGTGCGGAGCGCCAGGTCGGCAAGCTCCGACGGTGACGCAGGGAGGTCGTTAGGGCTCGGAAGCGGCGGCATCGACGCCGAACGCTACCGGGCGAGGGGGGAGGGTCCGTCGTCGCCGTTCCACTCGGCGAGGGCTCGCAGGCTGATCACGGCGACCGCAGCGCTGCCGAGAGCGAAGATCAGGGTGCCTGCGAGCATGAGCAGTCCCGGGACCGCCAGCGCGTCGCCTTCGGTCTGCAACTGACCGAACCAGTAGCCGATCGCCCCGCCGAGCCCGCCGAGCGCCATGATCGACACGAACGCGATGACGCGAGCCCGTACGGACGGGAGGGCGCTGAGCGGATCCGACATCCACGCCAGCGTACGGCACGAGCGAATGGGCCGAATGGCCCCTGGCAACCGAGGCCTCGGTCCGTACTCTACGTAGTGGGGCTGCCACGCAAGGTGGCTTTGAAGCACAGCGAAGTTGAGTTCGGAGTCGACATGCCGCAAACCGCCGGTGAACACGACGTGGACTGGGAGCGCGCCAGTCTCATCCCGCCCCGACGTCTTGGCGCACTCCTGAGCGATGCTCGGGTGCGTGACGGTTCAACGCTGGAGGAACTCGCGGCGAGGTCGAACGGAGCGTTCTCGCTCTCGGCGTTGAGTTCGATCGAACGCGGCAGCCGCGGCGTCTCCGACGACGAGGCTCGTCGGCTGGCTGCGATCTACCGCCTCGAATCATCATCGATGGTGCCCGAGCGCTCGAAGCTCGTCGTGGACCTCGACGAGGGTCTGATCAGCATCGACGATCACCGGCAGCGGATAGGTCGGACCACACTTGCGCGCGACGAGGTCCTGGCCCGCTATCTGACGATGGTGTATTCGATGCGCCACCTCGAGCCCGGCGCTCCGTTGACCTTCCGTGTCGACGACCTCGACGTTCTCGGGAGGGCACTCCGCGTCGGCAGTCGGACGCTCGAAGCCGACCTCGAGGCGCTGATCGCCCACCCCGACCAGATCCTCGCGTGGCGTTCCCGGGTCCTCAAGCGCCGCGTGCTGATCCCCGCTGCCGGGGTGATGGTGGCGCTGCTCGGCGTCGGAGCATTGGTGCTGGTGCAGGCCCCAGAGCCGGCCGACGCTGCGCCCAAGGCGCCAGCTGGGTTGGTCGTGCCGTCGAGCGCTGTGCCGGTCGATATCGGCTCTGCTGTCGTCCAGGAACGCCTCCCCGACGGCACCCCGGGACCCGTCGTCGTCCGCAACGGGGCGTCCGCCACGACAGCCACGCCTGAAGTCGGCCTCATCGACGCTGCGACCACCGTTCCGTCCACCGAAGCCGACCAGGGCTGACGTCGGCGCTCGGCGGGGCGGAGGACGAGACGAAGTCCAGCGTCGACCGCACGCATCGTCACGCGATCGAGCGCGCCCGGGGACTCGGACAGCATCTAGCGGCCGAACTTCAGGCTCAGCGGTGACGATGATCACCGGTGAGCCTGAAGTTGGCGGGTCGGCGCCCGTCGGTTGTGAGTGGTGAGCGCGACGGGAGCAGCCCAGTGGGGCTCAAGGGTCCGAACACCCGCTGGCTCGCCGGGGTCCTGATAATGGTCATGGGCGCGGCCGGGATCGTGAGCACAGCACTATCGGTGCTCTCGACCAGGGTCTGTCCGACGTGCTCACCGCAGCGATTGGCCGGTTTGGTGACAGCCTGAGAACCTGACGCTGCGGCGCTCGCCGGGTCCTGCTCGAAACTGTTCTACGACCCGTTCGGGAACCCGCTCCTGCACGGCTGATAGCCAAGCCCCGGCATCCCTGAGGGGTCTGCTTTCAGGCGTCGATCGCGTTGGCCAGACGGTCGAGGCGTGCGAGTTCGTCCTCGAAACCGAACTCCACCGCTGTGGAGCGCGCACGCTCGATGATGCCGGCGACCTCGTCAGCGCTGGCACCTGAGCCGAGCCTGGCAGCCACCAACGCACGCCGCGCCTTGGTGGCTTCATACGGAGCGCCCATACGATCCGCCACAGCGATGGCATCCTCCAGCAGGTCAATCGCCGACGCGTGATCGCCCAAGAGGTGCGCCAACTGCCCGAGCGACGTGCGAACTAGCCCTAGACACAGCGACCCTGAGGCAGAGATGCCGAGATGATCGCGGAACGGATCGAGTGACGCCCTGAGTGACGCCGCAAGATCGGTACGGCCGAGTTCGACGACCAACTCGGCGATGCACTGGGTGGTCACGAGCCAGAAGTAGTCGAGCGGCGGCGGGTCCAGCCGGTCGAGCACCGCCATTGCTCCGTCGCGGTCGCCGGCGAGTGCCAAGGCCAGACCATAGGCACCGGTCCAGTTGGCGCCGACCGAGGACTCCTCGGTCATCGCGGCGAGCGCTGGAGCGAGCGCTCCCAACCGACCCGCCTGGATCGCGATCCCGCCGGTTTGAATCGACCAGGTTCCGGCCGTGTCGGCATGGGTGTCCCCGTACTCGGCGGCGAGGGCGTCGACTCCGGCCTGTGCGTCGCCGCGACCGGCGAGGATGTCGAGCGACAGCAGGAAACGCTCGACCAGGAACCGGAAGTAGAAGTTGTGGGTGGCGTCGGCTGCCGCACTGAGGTGTTCGAGAACGTTCCGGGCCGACGCGACGTCACAACGCTCGGCAAGGCCGATCGCCTCGAAGAACCCACCGAAGAAGGTCAGATCGGCGTCGCCTGTTGCGCGGGCGGCTCGGGCGACCTCCACCGCAATACGCGCCCGCCGATCCGACGTCGTCGGGTCCCACAACGACAGGTACTCGGCGACGAGGACGTTTCCGACGAGGTCGGGGCGACCGTCGGCCCGGGCGAGTGTGTGGGCCTCGTCGAGGATTGCGGATCGACGGGATCGGTCACTCTCGAACGTGAGGTGTGACGCCAATGTGGACAGAATGCGAACGCGTCGCGGGTCGTCGCCCGCGATGAGGTCCAAGGCGTCCTCGCACAGCTCGACCATGCCGGTGTCGGTTGCCCCGGCAACGGGGAACATGGTCCCTGGCCAGATGCTGGCGATCGCAGTATCGGCCAGAAGGTCAGGGTCGCGCTGGCGGCGCGCCAGTCGTCCCGCTTCGTCGATGGCTTCGCGGTACACGACCAGCCCCATCCCGCGCTGGGCGAGACCGAGACCGAGCCACGCTCGTGCTGCGGGGGCGAGGTCGTCATGCCCGCGGTGGTAGTTGATCAGCGCCCGGTAACGGTCGGCAGCCGATTCGTAGGCGAGGGCTTCCAGATCCCGTCGTGCCGCCAGTTCCAGGTGTTCATTGCCCTTGTCGTCGACGCCGGCGCCGAACCAGTGGCGGGCAAGCTCGTCGTGTTCATCGGGGAGGAGACGGTCGATCGCCTCGGCGATGCGGCGGTGCAGGAGTCGCGCTCGCGTCGCGCTCGACGTCTCGAGCAGTGTCGTCCGGACGATCGCGTGTGCGAATCCGAACCGTCCGGCGGCCGACTCCGAGACCAACGCAATTCGCTCCGCCGCTTCGAGCAGGTCCAACACGTCCTCGGCCTCCTGGTCGACGACGGCTGCGAGGACTTCGACGTCGAAGGTCTGTCCGATGATCGCCGCGACCTGGAGCAGTTCGGCCGACGTGGTTCCCAGGCGGCCGATCCGCTGGCCGACGATGTCGCGGACCGAGTCGGGGATTGCGAACCGACCCGAGGGGTCGCCCTGAACCAACCGTTCGAGTTCACCGGTGGTGGCGAGATGGTGCAGGAGCTCGCAGACGAAGAACGGGTTCCCGGCGCCTTCGTCGCAGACCCGGGCGGCGAACGCGGAGACGTGGTCGCCGAGCGAGTCGTCGACCCGCTCGCGGACGAGGTCCGCGACGTCGTCCGGATCGAGCGGCCGAAGGTCGATTCGCGATACTGCCGTGCCCGGCCGGATCTCGGCGAGGAGTTCGTTCAGCGGGTGCCCGGGGCCGATCTCCTCGGCGCGGTAGCTCGCCAGCACGAGGACGCGGGCACCGGTCGCGTAGCGAACGACATGTCGCAGGAGCTGGACGGTCGGGGGAGTGGCCCAATGGAGATCCTCGAGTACGACGACCACCGGCTGGTCCTGTGTCAAACGCTCGAGCAGTTTGACCACCGCGTCGAACAGATCGAATCGCGCGGACGGGCCCGATCCTCCCCGCTGCTGCCGGCGGCTGGGAAAGAGAGGACCGAGCGGTCCGGCCCCATCCGCGATCGCCAAGGCGAGATCGTCGTCGACGGAGCGGACCTCGTCGAACGCCATCGCGAACGGTTGGTACGGCACGTCGAGGTCGCTGTCACAGACGCCAGCGAGGACCATTGCGCCGGCGGCGTGAGCATGGTCGGCGAGGTGCGCGATGAGACGGGACTTGCCGAGACCAGCCTGACCGGTCACCAGGACGACACGGGTGAGCCCCGCCGACACGTCCTCCCAACTCGCCAGCGCGGACAAAACGTCCTCGTCCCGCCCCACCATCGGGAACCGGCGGTCACCCAACACGGCGCGCGCCATCGGTCGAGCGTTCGCTGCGGTCCGTGTGTCGACGATCCGGACGACGGACACCGGGTCGTCCAACCCCTTCAGGATCCGTTCGCCGACCGACTCGAACTCGGCATCGACGCGGCGGGCGCCGAGGCGTCCGACCAGGTCGGTGCACCACACCTCTCCCGGTCTCGCGAGTCGCTCGAGACGTGCCGCCTCGATGACTGCGACGCCGTGGATGTCGTCGTCGTCGAAGCTGACCTCGCCAACGGCCAGCCCGATCCGGAGGGCGAAGTCGGCGACGGCACGGGCCGACCGCGCGTAACGCGCCACGGCGCGCTGGATGTCGAGCGCAGCGGACACCGCTGCCGACGCCGTCGCGAAATCTGCCTTCACGCCGTCGCCGGTCCAGCGGAGAATCCGTCCCTCGTGCGTAGCGATGCACCGGGCGAGGAGGTCGTCGTGGTCGCGGCGAAGCTCATCGGCACGGTCCTCGCCGAGGCGCGCCCTCTGCTCGGTCGAGCCCACCATGTCGGTGAACAGAATCGACCGAAGTGAGGTCGTCACGACTCGGCGGCGCGGTCGGCGGTCAACGACGACAGGTCGGGGCGGCGAGCCGGGAGCATGTCGGGTTCGAGATCCATCGCATCGACGATGCTCCACGCCATTAGCCGTGAGGAGTCGGTTCCGGTCAGCGCGGTGAGAAAGTCGACGCGGTCGATGGCCAGCAGCGTTCCTTCGGTCTCAGCGGTCACCGTGGCGGTGCGGGGAACGTCGGCGAGAAGCGCGACCTCACCGAAAAACTCGCCTCTCCGAGCGGTTCGGACGTGGTTCCCGCTCATGCAGACGTCGAACGCTCCGTCGGCCACGACGTAGAAGCGGTCGCCGACGTCACCCTGGCGAACGACGATGTCGCCACTGGGGACGCTCGCGGTCGAGGCCGCCCGCGCCACGGCCTCGAGGGCGAGCGTCGGGAGCGGACTGAACATCGGCACTCGGCGGAGCAGACTCATCTCGACCACCGGGACGTCCGCGCTGTCATCGGCGACGGAGAGGCCCCTCGCCGACGCCGCCAGTACGAGCATCAGCAGCAGGCCCAGAGAGACGAGGGCACCTGCCGACCCGCCGAGTTGCAGGGCGACCAGAGAGAACGCGCCGCCGGAGATCATGCCCGCTCCGGCGAGCAGTTCGCGGATCGTGAACACCGACCGGAGCGCCGAGGGCCCGATCGAGCGTTGCAACATCATGCGGCCCGCTCCGTCGAGCAGCGACCGGCACGCACCGATCACGGGGAGGGCGACGAATGCTGCTGCAACCGTGAGGAGCGCGCCGAACGCCACCAGCGCGGCCGCGGCGACCGCCAACGCGATGCCGAGTACAACCGCCAGTCGGGCGCGGCCCAGCACGCGAGAAGCTCCGAACAGCGCGATGACAGCCCCGACCCCGAAGGCTGCTCCAAGGATCGCCGGGCCGGCGTCACCCAACTGGAGGTCGTCACGGGCGACGACGACGAGGACGAAGTCGAACGATCCGATGATGGCGTACTGCGCCCAGATGACCACCAACACGCTCCGCAGCCCGGGTCGTCCCCCGAGGCCGTGCCATGTCGCTGCGACGCCGCGAGTCTCATCCGCCCCATGTCGCGGTGGCCATTCGGTCCCCAGATCGACCGCGGTGATCGCTGCGCCGACGAGGCAGACCACGGCGCAGACGGCAAGAGTCGCCGGCGGCCCGCTGGACCAGAGCAGGAGCGCCGCGAGGAGTGGACCGATCAGAACCCCCGAGCCCTCGACCGACCAGATCCAGACATTGGCCGTGACGAGGTCGGTTGAGGTCTTCGCGTAGACCGGCATGAGCATGGCGCCGGTCGGTCGAAGTGTGGTGGCACCTCCGAGGGCCGTAACCGCCCCGGCGAGCATCACCCCGAGCGGAAGGTCAGCGGCTCCGGCGACTGCTGCGAGACCGCACCCGAACGACTGCGCCAACAGGCCAGCGAGGCGGGCCCGGTGAGCACCCGCGCGGTCGACCGCCGCCCCCGAGAGTGGCGCGGCGGCGAACGCGACAGCCAGGAGTCCGAGCGATGCCGCCCCGGTGGCCACCGAGCCGCCCGCGTCGTACACCGACACCAGCACAGCGATGATCGAAGCCCACTCGACCATCACCGCGGCGCCGTGGGAAGCGATCAGCCGACCGGTTGACGCATCGGGTAGCCGCGCTCGGACAGTTTGCCCGTCGCCCTCGCTCGTCGCCCCCCGAACGTCCACCGCATTGTCCTGTCCTGCCCCGACCCTCTCGGCCGCTGGCCGACGATACCGCAGCGTCGTCGGTCGAGATCGTGGGCCGGCGACACCTACGATCTCCCCATGTCGTCATCGGGGGCCGCGATCTCGAACTCCGCGTACGCGACGGAGGCGTGTCCGTGATCGTCGTCGACACGCCGTCGGGTGCGATCGAGGGCAGGACCTTCGAGTGCCATCACGAGTTCCTCGGTATCAGGTACGCGCAGCCTCCGGTCGGAGCTCTGCGGTTTCGTCCGCCCGTGCCGGCCCGCCGGTGGACCGGAACGTACGACGCGACGACGTTCGGAGCCCGCTGTGTGCAGCCACCGTCGATGCTGGCACCGCCAGGTGAGGCCCAGAGCGAGGATTGCCTCTACCTCAACGTCTTCGCTCCCATCGACCGCTCCTCCCCGGTGCCGGTCATGGTGTGGATTCACGGTGGGAGCTTCGTCACCGGGTCAGGCTCGATCGCCTGGTACCACGGAGCCCGCCTCGCTCGTCGCGGGGTCGTGGTCGTCACGATGAACTATCGCCTCGGGGCACTGGGCTTTCTCGACCTCGCCGGAATCGGCGGCGACGAGTGGGCGGGTAGCGTCAACCTCGGGCTCCAGGATCAGGCGCTCGCCTTTCGGTGGGTGCGCGATCACATTTCGGCCTTCGGCGGCGACCCGGATCGGGTCACGGTGTTCGGCGAGAGCGCGGGAGCGATGAGCACCTCCGCTCACCTCGCTCGTCCGGGGTCGGCCGGGCTCTTCCGGCGGGCGATCGCACAGTCGGGCGCTGCAGGTCACGTTCAGTCGGCCGAGTCGGCTCAACGGGTCGCGCGACGGGCGCTCGAACTGCTGGGCACCCGGCTCTGCGAGTTGACGGACCTGCCGGTCGAGGCTTTCGCCGGACTACCAGCGCTGCTCGACGCCGAGGACTCCGACCGCGACCTCCCGTTGCCGTTCCGTCCGACCGTCGACGGAGTCGACCTCCCGATTGCTCCAATCGACGCTCTTGGGTCGGGTGCCGCGAGGACTGTTGACCTGCTCGCGGGAACCACGCTCGACGAGATGAACCTCTTTCGGCTGCTCGCCGTGCTCGGCGGTGCACCGGCTGACCTCGACGACGAGCGCTTGCTCCGGCGCATCGGCTACAAGCTCGCGGCCCGGAGATCCGGCAGTCCCGGCACCGGTGTCGAGCCGGCCGACGTTGCTGCGCTGTATCGCGAGGTCGTCGGGCCCGCGGCTTCAAACGCCGACGTCTGGTCGGCGATAACCTCCGACCTCACGTTTCGGATCCCAGCTCTGGAGATGCTCGACGCGCACGTGGCCGGCGGTGGGCGAGCATGGTCCTATCTCTTCGCCCACCCGTCCACGGCCTTCGGTGGGGCGCTCGGAGCGGCCCACGCGGTCGAGATCCCGTTCGTTTTCGACAACGTCCACCTGCCCGGAGCGGACATGCTGCTCGGCGACATCACGCCGGAGCGTTCGGTCTTTTCCGGCGACGTGTCGGATCGCTGGGCGACGTTCGCCTCGGCCGACGATCCGGCGATCTCTCTGACGGTTCCGGGCACGACGGAGGCGTGGCCGCAGTATCGGGCTGCGGAGCGAGCCCAGGTTGTGCTCGACTTGCGAAGTGGTGTCGTCGAACGCCATTGGGATGATTGTCGGACGATGTGGTCGACGATGACCGCGTGATGGAGCGCCGATGGGCGACACTGGACAGGTGGACACGACGACGGTGAAGGAGTGGCTCGTGGCGGGGGCGGTTATCGAGGGCCCCCAGGGGCTCCTGCTCGTCCGCAACCGCCGCCGCAACGGCAAGTCCGACTGGACGCCTCCGGGGGGCGTGATCGAGGCGTCGGAGCGCGGTGATGTCCGTGAGGGTCTGGCCCGCGAGGTGATCGAGGAGACCGGGCTCCGGGTGACGGCGTGGGGGCCGATGCTGTACGAGGTCGAAGCCGAAGCTCCGGGGCTCGGATGGATAATGCGGGCACAGGTGTGGCTGGCCGAAACGTGTGAGGGGGACCTCTCTGTCGGAAACGACCCTGATGGAATCGTCACCGATGCCGAGTACGTGCCGCTTCACCGGTGCGGAGAACATCTCTCCACGACGCACGACTGGGTTCGCGAGCCCTTGGTCGAGTGGTTGGACGGACGGTTCGCTCACCAGCCGATCTACCGGTACCGCCTTGAGGACACTCCGCCCGGACGTGGCCGGATCGTCCGCCTGTAAGCCTCGTCGGCGGCCCCTGACACGGAGGCGGTAACTGTGGGAATGAACGCGAGCCGCCGCATCCTGCACGTCGACATGGATGCCTTCTTCGTCTCCGTCGAGCTCCTCGACCATCCCGAACTGCGTGGGCGGCCCGTCGTCGTGGGCGGAAGCGGGCCCCGAGGCGTTGTCGCCGCAGCGTCCTATGAGGCCAGGGCCTTCGGCGTGCACTCGGCGATGGCGGGCGCGGTCGCTCGGCGTAAGTGCCCCCAAGCGGTCTTCCTCGACGGACGACACGCCCGCTACCGCGAGGTGAGCGCGGTGGTAATGGACATATTCGGGTCGATCACACCGTTGGTGGAACCCCTCTCACTCGACGAGGCGTTTCTCGACGTGTCCGGCCGGGTGCGTGCGCTCGGTCCGGCCCCCGAGATCGCCGCGACGATTCGAGCGCGGGTGTTCGACGAGGTCGGGCTCACGTGCTCCGTGGGCGTCGCTCACAACAAGTTCCTCGCGAAGCTTGCTACCGAAACCGCGAAACCCCGAGCCACCCCAACGGGGCCGGTCTTCGGATCGGGAGTTGCCGTCGTGGACGAGGATCGGGTCGAGCCATTCCTGTGGCCCCTGCCGGCGCGTGCGCTCTGGGGAGTGGGCCCATCAACGTGGGCGAAGCTCGAGCGGTTGGGCGTCGCCACCGTCGGTGACATCGCCCGACTACCCGTCGACGCACTCACGCGAGCGATTGGACCCGCCGCCGGAACACAGTTGCACCGGCTCGCCCGCGGCCTCGACGATCGCCCGGTCGAGCCGAACGTGGCACCGAAGTCGATCAGCCACGAGGAGACGTTCGCCGTTGACATCACCGACCGTGGGCGGCTCGAACGTGAGATCGTTCGCCTTTCCGACGCGGTTGCCGATCGCCTGCGCCGGGCGGGTACGACGGGGCGAACCGTTCACCTGAAGGTCCGCCACTCGACGTTTCAAACTGTCACTCGCTCGATCACCCCGCCCCATCCGACCGATGACGGGCTCGACATCGCCGTACACGCCCGAACGATGCTCTCAGGGATCGAGGTTGCCGATGGGATCCGGCTCATCGGTGTCGGAGTAAGCGGGCTGGAGGAGGCCGGTGCTCGGGTCGAACAGATGTCCCTCCTCGACATGGAAGCCGCCGGTCGCCCGGACCACGATCGCGACCGACGCGACCTGAACCGGGCCGTCGACGAGATTCGTGACCGGTTCGGGCGATCCGCAATCGGCCCGGCGGTCCTGGCGGAGAGCGGCCGAATCGATGCCTTCGAGGACGGGGCACAACAGTGGGGGCCGAACGCCCAACGGTGAGCTCGACGGCGCGCGTTGTCGTTCGAAAGTCCCTGTGCGATCATGAGGACCAGCAGCCGACGCCGCGTCGGCGACATCGATCACACCAAGCTCGAACAGCCGGGGGACCACGGTGCCGCTGTCAGAGGACGAACAACGGATCCTGACCGAGATCGAGCACCAGCTGCGCGCCTCCGACCCTGACCTCGCTCGGCAGGTCGGCGAGACCACCGTCTATTCCGCGCCGCTCAAGCGAACCCGCCTTGCCGTCGCTGGGTTGGCGGTCGGTCTGGCGGCCACCATCACGCTGCTCTACTGGGTGAACGCCATCGCAGCGTTCGTTGTCGGCTTCGGCATGATGCTTAGTTCGGCGATCTACCTGGAGCGCAACATCCGCCACCTCGGGCGCGTCGGTCTCGGGCAACTGGCTGCCACGGTACGCAGCGCAGGTGGCCGCGACATGTTCGGGATGTCGGCCGACCGCGACGACCGTGGTGGTCGTGAGGCGGCGGAACCCGACGACAACCGCTGACAGCAGAGATCTACTGACACCAGAGATCTTCCGGGCTCGCCTCACCCGTCGGTCATCACGCCCCGCGGCCCGATGTCCATCTCGGCGGCGAGCCGCTCGCGGCGTTCGAGCCGCGACCACACGACCTCCCGTAGGTCCTCGGTGATCGCCTCGGCGTTCTCGGCTTCGGCGTCGTCGAGCGGTCGTCCCCGGAAACGGCGGTCCGACTCGTAGCGCCCGAGACGACGAACCCCCTCGACCTCGACGAGCTTCGCGGCGCGGCGGGCGAACTCGATCGGTGTTTCCGACGGGCGGGAGCGGATGTCTACGCGGGCGAGGTCACGACAGGCTCGTCGCCAGCTCGCCTCGACCCGCGCCGACGGGTCGGCGCCGCCGGCGGAACCGAGACGGCGTCTTCGGCGCACCGAAACGATGCGAAGTCGAACGAGTGCAACGACCAACAGCACCGAACCGACGATGCCGAGGAGCACGATCGTGGGGGTGTTCGACGTCTCGACTGCGGGCCCGGTCGGCTGCGCTGGCTCGGGCAGGGGCGGTAACTCGTCGGGAAGGGTCGTGGGCACCGGCTGCCCGGGTACCGCTGCGATCGTGGTCGTCGTGGTCGTGGTGGCGCCCAGCTCCTCGAAGGTGTTGGGCTCGACGCCACCCTGGGACGGGGCGATGTCGGAGTAGGAGGTGGAGTCGGGGTTGCCGCGGCCGGGGGTCGGTTCGAACGCCACCCACCCGACTCCTTGGATGTGCACCTCGGGCCAGGCGTGGGCGAAGCGTCCGCGCACGGTCCACGTCGTGGTCGATGACTCGCCGGAGCTGTCGAGGGTTTCCTCGGCATCTCCGTAGGTGAACCCGACGGCGACGCGGGAAGGGAGCCCCGCGGCCCGAGCCATGACTGCGAACGCCGTCGCGAACTGCTGACAGAACCCCCGCCGAAGCTGTAGGAACTCGAGCAGCGCCTCGTCGGAGTCGCGATAGTTGACCTCGCGGTCGTAGACGAAGCCGCCGTTTCGTCGGAAATACGCTTCGAGCGCCGTCGCCGCGTCGAACGGCGCGAGGCCTGCGGTGATCTCGTTGGCTTGGCGCCGGATCTCGGCCGGCAGGTCGTTCGGGAGGCGACGTGCGTCGGCGAAGCGCTCGTCCGGCGTCGACGGCGCCTGCTGGAGGGTTGCCCGGTCGACCTCGGCGACTGCGGCAGTGACCTCGTAGGACATGTTGCTCGGTGCGTCGTCCTCCGCGACGATCACCGATCCCGACTGCTGGTCGAAACGCAACGAGACCGGCGCCCTCACCGTCGCCGGAGCGAATGCGGTCGGCAGCCAGGCGCTGCTCAGGCGTTGCAACTCGAAAGCCAACTCCTCCTGCTGCGGCGCGACCAGGTCTCCCCAAGCCTCGGGAAGCGCATCTCCGTCGTCGATGTCGCGGTACTTCGAACTTGCCGACCAACTCCGTCCGTTGAACTCATCGAGCGACGTGAGACGCCAGTAGTGGGGACGTTCCGATTCGACCGTGAAGAGCACCTCGTTGCTCTGCTCGCCGAGCAGCGAGTCGAGCGAGACGAGGGGGCTGTCGACCTCACGAGCGTCGGGGCCGCGCCCGATGGCGCGAAGGTCGACAACACCGCCGCGACCAGTCGGGGCGGCGCTGGAGAACGCGAGAGCAGAGAGAAGGACGAGGACTAGGACCGGGAGCCCGACAGTCCACACGGCGGAGCCGGCCACCTGGCCCGGCGCTGACTGGTGAACCCGCCAGTTGCGAACGGCGAGTCGATAGAGCGCGAGTGCCGAGACGAAGAGGATCGTCGCCAGGGCGGCGTGGCGCCCGAGGAGGAGCACCGAGGAGAAGATGAACGCGGCGAGCTGGGGGAGGACGGCCTGGAAGGGGGCATCGGACCGTGCGGCGGCGAGGTCGGAGAACATGACCATGAGCCACAGGCCTACGGCGAAGACCACACTGAAGCCGCGCAGGTCCTCGACCGGAGCGACGAGACTCTGGAACGGGCCGAACGCTGCACCGGCGTCGTCGACAGCCTGAGACACCACTTCGGGTGTAGGCAGTCCGAACACACTGATATCTCGGTAATAGACGGCGGTGATGATCACCGACCCGATGGCGAGCATTGCGGTAGAGAACGCGAGCGCCCCGAGCCGAAGCCGTCGACCGGCCCAGCACAAGCCGTGAGCGAGAACCACGATCGCCAGCAACGGCCACAACGGGTCCCACGAGCGGAACGCCCGAACCAACGCGACTGCCGCGGACGCGGTTACGAGCGTGAGGGCGGCGTCGACGACGGGGCCCATGTCGGGAATCGGCAAACGGTTGTCCCGTGTACGGCTTCGCGTCGAACTCATCGATATGCCGCCGTCGGCGTCCTGGTGCCGCGAGCGGCGTCACGCCAGGCGTGATCGAGGGAGACGTCAGCGGAGAAATCCACATGCTGCACGTGTCCGGCGGCGTCGACGCCATCGTCGAGCGGAGTTCCGGTGATGACGACGACGTGCTCACCACCCCGCGACGCCGAACGGGCGACCACAGCGAGGTCCTCGTCGTGAAGCCGTCCGCTACAGACGATCACGCGCTCGCCTCCGCCGCCCGCCGCAGCCGTCGAGAGAGCGCCCTGCAGACTGCCGACGGCGTGGGTCGATGCGGCAGCGAGTTGATCGAGCACCGAATCGAGACGCTGACGGTCGTCGAAGAGGCCCGTGTCGCTCCCGCTGGCGCAGAGCAGGCGCACGAGCTCACCTGACTCCCGGCAAGCGACGACGGCCGACGCCGCGGCGCTGACCGCGCGTTCGAAGGGATCGTCGCCGCGAAGCGGTGGGTAAGCAGACGCACGGTCGTCGAGCACCACGGTCGTCCGATGCTGGGAGGGCTGTTGATGCATCCGCACCATCGGCCGCCCCATCCGGGCTGTCGACGCCCAGTGGACTCGTCGCACGTCGTCGCCTGCCGCGTACTCCCGGAGCGCATCGAACTCGTCGCTGACCGTGTTGAGGCGGCGTCGGTGACGAAGGCCGCCAGTGGGATCGGCTGCGGCCGGGGAACGCTGGAGTGACAGCCGGTGGATTCGGGGCAGCACGATCACGTCGACGAGGTCGGAAACCACCGTGTCGCACCGGGCGAACGCGAACGGATCGAGCACCGACACCGAGATCGGGCCGAAGGTCGTGAGGCCTCGGCGGGTTGCCGTCTGGGTGTAGTCGGCGTCCACCGCAGGGTCGGGGCGACGCTGGGGAAGTGTCAACGAGGCAGTGGGCCTCCCGTCGAGGCGGTCGCACACCAGCAAGGGAAGTCGGAGGATCGACCGACCGTTGTGGACCTGAATCGACACGTTGAACGATTCCCCGACTTCGATGCGGTGAGGTCGGACGGTGCGTCGCACCGCGAGGTCGCTTCCGGCGATCCGCGCCGTGAGCCACGACGTCGCGACCAGGAGCAGCAGACACGACCCCAGGATCGAGAGCTCGGAGATGCCGGCAGCGCGCCCCGCCCCCATCGTGACGACCCCGGCGACCCCGGCGAGTCGGCCCGAACGTGTGAGTCTCAGGACCGTGGGCCGATCGGTCCCGAGACGCCGCGGCCGTCCGCGGTCAGCGCGCATCCCGCGGTACCGCGACGGAGTCGAGTATCTCGATCAGCACTTCTGCGGGGCCGACCCCCTGGATCTGCGCCTCGGGAGTGACGACGAGGCGGTGGGCGAGCGTCGGGACGGCGAGGGCTTTGACATCGTCGGGCGTGCCGTGGTCGCGGCCCTGGGCCGCAGCGCGGACCTGCACGGCGCGTTGGAGGCCGAGCGTCGCACGGGGCGACATGCCCAGCGAGAGCGAGCGATGGGTTCGAGTGGCGGTCGCGACATCGAGCAGGTAGCTCGTGAGCGTCGGCGAGATGTGAACGCGACGGCAGTGGGCGCTCATCGCCATGATGTGGTCCACCCCGACGACAGGCCGCAGGGTGGCGAGCCCGGGATGGGCACCCTCAGATCCGAGAATGAGGCCCTCGTCGGCCCGGCTCGGATATCCGACCGACAGTTTCAGAAGGAACCGGTCGAGCTGGCTCTCGGGGAGGGGATAGGTGCCGTGGTACTCCAGTGGGTTCTGCGTGGCGATCACCATGAACGGCCGGCTGAGCGATCGAGTGACACCGTCGGTCGTGACCTGGGACTCGGCCATCGCCTCGAGGAGTGCGGACTGGGTTTTCGGAGACGAGCGGTTGACCTCGTCCGCGAGGACGATGTTGTTGAACACCGGGCCGGGACGGAACTCGAACACGCCCTGCTGCTGGTTCCACACCGAGGTGCCGAGCACATCGGCCGGAAGGAGGTCGGGCGTGAACTGCACGCGCCCGAACGTCCCGCCGACGGTGCGAGCCAAGGCCTTCGCCAGTGACGTCTTGCCGACCCCCGGCACATCCTCGATGAGGAGGTGGCCCTCGGCGACGAGGCAAAGCACGGCGAGCTCGACAACGGAGTCCTTGCCTCGGATCACCGAGCCGATGTTGTCGCAGATCAACCCGAAAATGTCGGGGAAGGTCGGCTGCCGGTTCGTCGTCGGCGCATTCACTGCGGTGGGCTCGACGGTCTGCTCGGCGGTGGGATTCGCGCTCATTGGAGCGAAAGCTTGTCACGCCGACGTGACCCGTTGGAGCGCGACCTAACGTTCCAGTCGATGGTTGGACAGATCACCGGCGCGGTGTTGGCGCTCGACATCGGCGGCACCAAGGTCGCTGCGGGTGTCGGGACGGCGGATGGCACCCTCCACAGCGTCGTCTCCGTGCCGACGCCGCGCCGTACCGGCGATGACGATCTCTGGGAAGCCGTGTGCGATCTGCTCGAACCGCGGGTCGCCGGCTGCATGGCCGTTGGGGTCGGGTGTGGTGGCCCGATGGCACTCGGAGGGGAGACCGTTTCCCCGCTGAACATTCCGGCCTGGCGCGGGTTCCCGCTCCGCCGACGCCTCATCGAGAGGTTCGAGCTTCCCGTCGCGATCGACAACGACGCGAAGGCGCTGGCGATTGCCGAGGGGTGGTGGGGCGCCGCTGTGGGCGAGGCGAACTACCTCGCGATGGTCGTCTCCACCGGCGTGGGCGGTGGGATCGTCTCCGACGGTCGACTGCTCGACGGTGCCGGGGGAAACGCCGGTCACATAGGACATGTCATCGTCGAACCGGGTGGCAGGCTGTGCGTCTGCGGTGCACGTGGGTGCCTGGAGGCCGAAGCGTCAGGTCCGTCGATCGAGGCGATGACCGGTCGCCCACCGTCGGAGGCCACCACGGAGGTCCGACGGCGCACCGGCCGACTCGTCGGTCGTGCCGTCGGCTCAGTGGCGAACCTCCTCGATCTTCGCCTCGCGGTCGTGGCCGGGTCGGTCGCCCTCGGGTTCGGCGACGACTTCTTCGACGCCGCTCAAGGTGAGCTCGACCGGACCGCCTGTATCGAGTTCGCCCGCGGCGCGATGATCGTTCCCTGCGGCCTGGGCGCCGACGGCCCGCTCCTCGGAGCCGCCGCGGTGGGCTTCCGATCGTTGGTTACCCACGAGTAACATCGCCGTCGTGACACCGGAGTATCCCGCCGAAACCGAAGCGTTCCGACAGAGCATCAGGGACTTCCTGGCGGCGAACCTTCCCGAGGGCTGGGCCGGACTCGGCGGTCTGCCGGTCGACGACGTGCTGCCGTTCCTCGAGCAGTGGCGCAAGGTCCTGCACGAGGCCCGACTGCTGGCCCCTCAGTGGCCGGCGGAGTATGGCGGCGGCGGCCTGTCGAACCTCGAGACGGTCATCCAATGCGAGGAGTTCGCGAAGGTGGGTGCCCCGACCGGCGGTCCCAACGACGTCTTCAACATCGGGATGATCGGCAACACGATCCTGCACTGGGGGACGCCGGAGCAGAAGGCGCACTACATCCCCAAGCTGCTCAGCAACGAGCACATCTGGTGTCAGGGGTACAGCGAGCCCAACGCCGGGTCCGACCTCGCCGGCGTGGCCACCAAGGTGGTGCTCGACGGCGACGAGTACATCATCAACGGTCAGAAGATCTGGACGACCTACGGCCACCTCGCCAACCACATCTTCGTCGTCGGTCGTACCGACAACACCGGTTCTCGTCCCCACGACGGCATCACGTTCCTGCTCGTCGACATGGATCAGCCCGGTGTCGAGGTTCGGCCCATCAAGATGCTGTCCGGCGACAGCGAGTTCAACGAGGTGTTCTTCACCGACGTTCGCTGCCCCAAGGAGAACGTGCTCGGTGAACCGAACAAGGGTTGGGCCGTCGCCATGACTCTGCTCGGGTTCGAGCGCGGTGAGGCAGCAGCGGTCCTGCCGATTCGCTATCGCGAGAGCCTCGACCGTCTCGTTGCGCTCGCCAAGGAGCGGGGCCGCGATCAGGACCCGTTGATCCGTCAGCGTCTGGCGTACTGCTACAGCAAGGTCGAGATGATGCGGTACCTCGGCATGCGAACACTCACGCTGTTCCTCGCCGGCAAGGAGCCCGGGCCCGACGCAGCGATCACCAAGCTGTACTGGTCGGAGTACCACAAAGTCGAGACGGCCCTGGCGGTCGACATTCTCGGGGCGGAGGCGATGGTTCCGTCCGGCCGCTGGCCGTCGAACTCGTTGCAGACCGACGATCCCGGCGCCCCGAACGACAGCGCCTCGTGGGTTGGTTCGATGTTCGTGTCGATGGGCGGCACGATCTACGCCGGTACGTCGCAGATCCAACGCAACATCATCGGCGAGCGCATCCTGGGGCTTCCCAAAGAGCCGTCGGGTCGCTGATCGTGGGGCGGGATGCGAGGACCCCGATGTCGACTGTGGTTGGCCTCGGTCGGGTCGTCGCTCGACACCCGTCGTTGTGGTCCACGGCGGTGCGGCAGGCACGGCTTCTGGCTCGTCCCCGATGGTGGCGGAAGGCCCCGTTTCTCCCGCTGCCGGACCCGGCATACCTGAAGTTCCGGATGGTGACCGCATACGGCGGCGACGGCACCGCTACTCCAGAGCCCGGCGACGTCGTCGCCTACCTCCAGTGGTGCAGGGCCTATCCCGAGGTCACCGCACACGCTCCGTAGCCGCCCAGCCCGCCCCGAACCGGTTCTGTTGTACAAGGCGCGCGCCTAGGCGCGCGCCTTGTACAACAGAACCGGCGGGGGAAAGCAAGGGGGGATGTCCCCCATATCGAATCCTGTGCCGACCGTTCAGGCTGGCGCGATGTCTCCGTTCGATCGTCAGCTCCTCCGAAACCTCGCCGAGCGCCAGCACGGTGCGCTGGCGCTCGATCAGGCCAAGGAGCTGGGAATGAGTCGGTCGGCGCGGTACCGACTCGGCACGTCGTCGGACTTCACGTCGGTGTCCAACCGGGTGGTCCGGCTGATCGGCGCGCCACGCACCGTTGAACAGCGCCTGATGGTCGCTGTGCTCGATGTTGGAGGAGACGCCGCGTTGTCCCATCTGACCGGCGCCAAGCGCTGGGGACTGGACGGCTGCTCACTGACGCCGATCTCGCTCGTGACGACGAAAGGAGGACCGCGCCGGACGGACCTCGCCGAGACCCATGTGGTGCGGTCGCTTCCGCCGAACTGGCGATGCGTGCTCGACGGGATCCCCATCGTCAGGCCGGAACTCCTGGCTCTGCAACTGTTCGCCGTCTGTCGGTTCGAGCGTGCCGAGACGCTCGTGGACCGGTTGTGGTCTCGTCGGCTGTTGTCCGGACCGTCGATCGTCGCGTTCCTCGCACAGATGGGGGAGCGTGGGCGCAACGGAACCGCCGGGTTGCGTCGCTACATCGACGATCGTGGCGACGACTACGTTCCGCCGGCTTCCGGTCTGGAGGGCCGGGTGCGCCGACTGCTCGACGATGCAGGTGTGGAGATGGACCGCCAGGTCGACAGCGGTGGCAGCGACTGGACCGGCCGCGTCGACTTCCGTGCCCCTGACCTCCCGCTGGTGTTGGAGGTCCAGAGTGAGGCGCATCACGAGGCGCTGGTGGACAAGCGGCGCGATGACGCTCGACGACGCCAGCTCCTCGTCGATGGCTTCGTGGTGTGTGAGGTCACCGACGAACAGGTGTGGGAACGGCCGTGGGAGGTGGTCGCCGAGGTGCGGCGGGGCCTGGCGGAGGCTCGGGCACTCCGGAACCCGTCAACCTGACCGTCGCCCAACCGGTTCTGTTGTACAAAGCGCGCGCCCAGCCGCGCGCTTTGTACAACAGAACGGGCTGGGGTCAGGTGTCGGGGGTGATGTCGATCGGGGGGAACGGGCGTTCGCCGTCCACGATCGCCGGGAGGAACTCTCGCAAACGCGGTGGAACGGTGGGTGAGTCCGTGGCGAGGAAGTCAGTGGGGTCCCACCAACGGGACTCCTCGAACGCCATCGCCTCGAACGCTTCGAGGTGAAGCGCGCCAGTGGTGTCGCCGTCGCACGTGGCGACGTGAATGCGTTCGTGCTGGTCGAAGTCCCAGCCGGCGAAGGTGAACTGTGCGTGCTGGGTCCAGATGCACGGCCCGATCTCCGCATTCGTGATGCCCGCCTCCTCGGAGAGTTCACGGGCGATCGCCTGCTCCGCGGTTTCGCCGGCATCGATCCCGCCGCCCGGAAGCTCCCACCAGTGCGGCTTGGCGCGGTCGGCTGGATCGCTCGATCGGATCAGCAGGATCCGGCCGTCGAGGTCGAAGCAAACCACCCGCGCCGCCACCCGCCGGATCACGTAGCCCATGGCGGCGGACACTACGCGCGTCGGCCCCGACAACTCTCGTTCTGTCCTGCGAGAGCACCACCCGGGTGGTGCTCTCGCAGGACAGAACGAGCCTTCGGGCGTGTTGGTGGCTGGGTCATGGGAGTGCGGAGAGGAACCGCTCGAGCAGGGCGGGCAGGTCTTCGACGGTGCCTACCCCCCGGTCGAGCCGCTCGCTGAGCCGCTCCCCGAACGGGCCGGTGCGGAGGTGCGGGGCAAGGAGTCGAACGGTTTCGTCGGCATCGAAGCGGGCGTGAACCAGGCATTGGAAGCGGGCGTAGGTGCGAGTCCTCCGTTGGGACATTCCGACCACCTTGCGGTTTGCGACCATGACCTCGCCGCTCCCGACCCCGGCGAAGCACACGACCCGGCCGAGGTCGGCGTGGACCGACGCACCGCGGTGAACCGTCGCTTTGTCCCGAGCCGGCGGTCGGCCCTCGTCAATGGCAGTGCCCCACGCCCGTCCGAGCCAGACGAAAGCCTCGCCAACGTCGACGCGCCAGAGCGGGTCGCCGATCGGAACGACGACGTCAACCCACAGCATCTCCCGGGGGGTGAGCGCGACCAGGCCGCCGCCGGAGTGCCGACGGGTGACCTCTCGACACCCAGCGGTCACCGCGGTGGGCGAGAGCACCGCGTCCGACTGGGTGCTCCCCAACGCGACGGCCGGCCCGTCGATTGACATGAGGTGAACCGACCGCCGGTCGCCGGCCAAGTCGAGGTGATGGAGATGGTCCGCGGATCCACGATGCGACACAACCTCCCAGGCCATCGCTCGATCGTAGAGCGGGCGGGGCGCGGCGAGTGGGTGACGTGCGCGTCGCGTGACGGTCTTGATACGCACGGTGGTGGCGAACGGGCGTTCGAAATTACAAAACCGGGAGTGACATTCGTCTCATTTCGGTCCATTTGGCGACAGCGAAAGTTCGGAAAAACCTCAGAAATCCGGCGTGGAAGCCGCAGTCGGAGCTGGGTCGGTGGTTTATGGTGGAACGCCGTGGAGCGAAGTGGTTGGAAGTGGGGAAGTGGTTCGATCCACACCATGAGCGCGGACACCACCACTGACCGGGGTCAACGATGAGCTACACCGGACGTTACGAGCTTTCGGTCGATCCGAAAGGTCGCGTCGTGGTGCCAGCGGCGTTCCGCGACGACTTCGGCGATGGCTCGCAGATATCCCTGCGCCGCGATCACATCACGCTCTACGGGAAGGACGGCTGGGACGCCTTCATCACGAGGTTTCGTGAGCTGCGCTCCATCGGCACCGTCAGCAGCCGGGGGTTTATGACGATCATGGCCTCGTCAGCGCCCGTTCACCCCGACACGCAGGGTCGATTCGGGTTGCCGCAACGATTCCGCGACGCCCACGGAATCGGTGGCCAGGTGGTTGTCATCGGCCACGACGACCACCTGGCGATCTACCACCCCGACCGGGCTCCGGACCTCGCTGTCGGAGACGAGCTCGCAGCCTTCTGGGACGAGTTCGAAAGCCTGCCCCTGTGACGGATGGAGACGAACCCGATGCCTTCCTTCACCTCCCCGTCATGCTGGGCGATGTCGTCGAGCTCCTCGCTCCGATCCCGACCGGCCTGGTCATCGACGCCACGCTCGGGGGAGCGGGCCATGCGGTCGCCATTCTGGAGTCGCGACCGGATGTGCGCCTCCTCGGCATCGACCGTGACGCCGACGCCCTCGCTGCCGCCGGCCGTCGGCTGGCGCTGTTCGGCGACCGGGTTCGGCTCCATCACGGGAGGTTCGACGAGATGACCGACGTGGTCCGTTCGCTTCACGACGACGGAATGACAGAGGGGGTGACCGGCGTGCTCTTCGATCTCGGAGTCAGCTCTCCGCAACTCGACCGGGGCGAGCGTGGGTTCTCCTACCGCGCCGACCATGCCGACGCGCCGCTCGACATGCGGATGGACCGACGTCAGGAGCGTTCGGCGCACAACGTCGTCAACGAGTACTCCGCCGCGGACCTGGCCGACGTGCTGGACCGCTACGGCGACGAACGGTTCGCCCGACGCATCGCCACTGCCATCGTTGCCCAACGCCCGATCAACACAACTGGCGAACTCGCCGACATCGTCCGTGACGCAATCCCCGCTCCGGCGCGACGAACTGGTGGCAATCCCGCGAAACGGACGTTCCAGGCGCTGCGGATCGAAGTCAACGACGAACTCGAGGCGCTCACGGGCGCACTCGACCAGGCGATCGACCTCCTCTTGCCAGGCGGCCGATGTGTGGTGCTCAGCTACCACTCTGGCGAGGACCGCATCGTGAAGGATCGGTTCCGGCGAGCCGAGACCGGTGGTTGCGTCTGCCCGCCGGGACTCGATTGTGTGTGCGGAGCGGAGCCGAAGGTTCGACTCCTGAAACGGGGCGCGCAGAAGGCTACCGCTGCGGAGATCGAGGCGAACCCACGGGCCGCCTCGGTGCGCCGGCGTGCCGTCGAATCGGTGACGTTCCGTCCCCGCACCACCGAGGCCGTCGAGGTCGCCTGATGGCTCGATCGACCGCCACCGCGACGGCTGCTCGCCGGCCGACGCGAGTCGAGGACGCGCGGCGCCGCGCCGCAGCGCGGCGTCGTGCCGAGCTCGAGGTGGTCGCGCGCCCCAGTCGACGGATCACCCCGACAGCGGTGCTCGTCGCGCTCTTCGCTGCAGGCGTCGCGTTCACGGCACTCTCGGTGCAGATATCGCTGATCCACCGTCAGCAGCAACTCGACGCCGTGCGGAGTGAGATCACTGACCTTCAGCTGGCGAACAAGGAGCTGCGTCAGAAGGAGAGCCGCCTGCAGGCTCCCGCCGAGGTGCTTCGGATCGCCCGCGACGAACTCGGCATGGTCGAGGCCAAGCCCGCCGAGCTCGTGACTCCAGCAACCGAAGTGGTCGGTATTGCTCCCACTACGGGGCCGCAGAGCTGATCCGAACGATGCCGACCACGACGACCCGCCGACCCGCGCAGCGGGTGACTCCCCCCAAGTCCGGCACATCGCGTTCCAAGATCCCCGGCGCCGGTGCGCGCGGGGCCGGTGGTGCGGGCTCCGCCCGCACCACCGGCCCTCGTTCGTCCCGCGTTGCCCAGCCCGCGTCGAGGCGGGCCACATCAGCTCGTGGCACCTCCGAGCGGACCACCTCAACTCGATCAGCGCGAGCGAATCGATCCGCACGGCCCGGTAGGTCACCGTTGTCCCTTGTTCATCGACTCGCACCAGGCGAGCGAACCCGCCGTCGCCCGCAGCGCCGCGGTCCTCAGCTAGCGCTTCGCGCCCGTCTGGCCATCCCCTACGTGATCGTCGTCATGCTGGCCCTGCTCCTGGCGGCCCGCGTGCTCTGGGTCGGGGTCTTCGACTCCGACACATACGAAGCGCTCGGGCTCAGCAAACGCCAACGTTCGATTCCACTGCACGAGCTCCGCGGCGCCATCTATGACCGCAACGGCGAGGCGCTGGTGATGTCGGTTCCGAGCAAGCTCGTGGCTGTTGATCCGACGCTGATCTCTGATCCGGAGGAGACGGCGACGCAGATCGCCGGCATTCTCGGCCTCGATCGGATCGCGGTGCTGGACGCACTCGAGAAGCCGGACACGAGGTACTCCGTCGTTGCCCATCAGGTGGACGCCACGGTGGCGGAGCAGCTGCAGGCCGAGCGCATTCCCGGCCTGACGTTCAGTGAGGATCCGCAGCGGCTGGCGGTGCAGGGTGACCTCGCTCGATCGGTGATCGGCTCGATGGACCGATACTCGACCGATGCAATCTCTGGTATCGAGAAGCTCTACGACGAGGAGCTTCGGCCGACGCAGGGTCGCGAGGAGGTGCAGCAGGGGATTCGCGGCTCGACGATTCCGGGCTCCGAGCGCGTCGTCCAGGCGGCCCGTGCCGGCGCCAACGTGACCCTCACTCTCGACCGGGCTCTCCAGTTCATGGCGGAGCACGAGCTCGCTCGGCAGGTCGCGGCGGTCAACGCCAAGGGTGGGACGGTGGTGCTCGGTCGACCGAGTACGGGCGAGGTGCTCGCCATGGCCTCAGTGGCTCGGAACCCTGAGGGATCTGTTGTCCAGGGTTCGCTCAACCAGGCGATCCGCCTGTACGAGCCGGGCTCCGTCATGAAGGTCGTGACTGTGACGACGGCCTACGACATGGGGCTCCTGACACCTGATTCGACGCTCACCGTTCCGTACTCCATCACGTTGTACGACAAGACCATTCGCGACTCGCACAAGCACCCGACAGAGGTGATGACGATCAACCAGATCCTGTCGGAGTCTTCGAACGTCGGCACGATCATGATCGCCCAGATGATCGAGCGTGCCGGAGGGCGCGAGAAGCTCGTCGATGCGTTCAAGGCGTTCGGGTTCGGCAAGTACACAGCACTCGGTCTGCCGAAGGAACAGAGCGGCGTGCTCAAGGAACATGACGATTGGAACGGAACCGACATCGGGTCGATCCCGATCGGGCAATCGGTGACCGTGTCGCCGCTGCAGATGTGGACGGCGTACAACACCATCGCCAACGGCGGCTCCTACGTGCCCCCGGTGTTGGTGCGTGACATCGTCGATGCTTCGGGCGATCGGCTGACGCCGAAGGTGCCGAGCGAGGCGCCACGAGCGCACCGGGCCGTGTCGGAGAAGGCGGCGCAGATGGTGACCCGGTCCCTCGAGGACGTCGTCGACGCCGAGCACGGCACCGGCCGTGAGTTCAAGATCGACGGGTTCAAGATCGCCGCCAAGACGGGGACGGCGTACAAGGTCCTCGACAACGGAACGTACGGCACCGCGGCGACCCGCAAGTACGCCGCGAGCTTCGTGGGGTTCTTCCCGGCATCGGATCCGCAGATCTCGATCATGGTGATGATCGACGAGCCAGGCTATGGACAGCATTTCGGCGCGACCGCTGCCGGCCCCGTGTTCGACACGCTGGCCAGGGAGTCGATGCGGCGATTCAGCATCGCCGGCGACACCGCCGTGAAGCCGACGCCCGGCAAGCTCATCCGCTCGCAGCGTGCCACCGCTCCGACGACGACCACCACGACCACGACCACAGTTCCTGCGGACCCGAACGCGCCGGTGGACCCGAACGCAGCCGCGGCAGCGACCGCCGGTGCTGCCCCAGTAGTTCCCGCCGCGACCCCAACGGCTCCGAGCCCGGCGGCGGCGCCGCTGGCCCCCCCATCGATCGACGCGATCGCTCCCGATGGCTGATCCGCCGACACTTCCGTTTCCGGCGGTGGGCGCCGCCGACGCCTCGACGACCGCCGCGGATCTCGCTGCGGTCGTCGGCGCGCACGTCGTCGGCGACTCCGGAGTCGTGATCGCCGGCCTCACTCACGACTCGGCGCGGGTCCTCGACGGTTCGCTGTTCTGCTGTGTCGTGGGCGAGCGATTCGACGGCCACAACTTCGCCGCAGCCGCGGTGTCGGCAGGAGCCTCCGCGCTCCTCGTCGAGCGGCAACTCCCTCTCGACGCGACACAGATCGTCGTCGCCGACAGCCGGATCGCAATGGGCCCGATCGCCGATGCCTTCTGGGGTCATCCGTCGGGCGACGTCGCAGTGGTCGGGGTCACGGGCACGAACGGGAAGACCACCACGGTCACGTTGGTGCAGCATCTGCTGTCCGAGCTCGGTGTTCGATGCGGTGTCATCGGAACGCTGACGGGTTCCCGCACGACCCCCGAAGCCCCCGACCTCCAGGCGCAGCTCCGGTCGTTCGGCAACGCCGGCGCGTCGGTCGTCGCGATGGAGGTTTCGTCGCACGCTCTGGCGCTGCACCGCGTGGACGGCACGCGGTTCGCTGTCGCGGTCTTCACCAACATCGGTGTCGACCACCTGGACTTCCACGAGACCCAGGAGCGCTACTTCGAGGCCAAGGCGCGATTGTTCGACTCCCGCTTCACGGACCTCGGGCTGGTGAACATCGACGACGTGCACGGCCGCCTGTTGCGTGATGCCGCCACGATTCGGATCGACGGTTTCGGCCTGAGCGACGTGTCGGACCTTCGTCTGGCCCCGACCGGCTCCTCCTTCCGGTGGCGGGGCCATCAGGTCCGCTTGCCGCTGGCCGGCCGGTTCAACGTTTCGAACGCCCTCGCAGCTGCGGAGGCGGTTGTTTCCCTCGGTCACGATGCCGCGGATGTCGCCGAGGCCCTGGGGACCGTCTATGCACCTCCCGGGCGCTTCGAGATCATCGACCGCGGCCAACCGTTCACCGTCGTCGTGGACTACGCGCACACTCCCGATGCGCTGGCCAACCTGTTGTCGGCGGCGGGGGAGTTGGTCGAAGGTGGGCGTCTCCGAGTGGTGTTCGGCTGCGGAGGGGATCGAGACCGCGGGAAGCGGCCACAGATGGGTGCGGTCGCCTGCGAGGTGGCGGACGACGTGACGTTGACCTCGGATAACCCCCGTTCGGAGGACCCAGCGGCCATCATTGCTGCCGTGAAATCAGGATGCACCAAACCGGTCGACATCGAGATCGACCGTCTGACGGCGATCGAGACGGTGCTCGCCGCTGCCGGCGACGGCGACGTTGTCGTCATCGCGGGAAAGGGCCACGAGACGACGCAGACGACCGGATCGGTGGTTGCGGCGTTCGACGATCGTGAGGTGGCGGACTTCTGGCTGCGCCGCCAGGGCTGGAGCACCCCGGCGTGATTCGGATCTTCCTCGCCGGTGGGGTCGCTGCCCTCTTCTCGATCGTCGGCACGAAGTACCTGATCGTCCTGCTCCGCCGCCTCGGTATCGGCCAGCCCATCCACGAGGATGCCCCGGAGGGCCACAGCGTCAAGGCGGGCACGCCTCCGATGGGGGGGATCGCCATCGTCGTATCGGCGGTGCTGAGCTACGCGATCTCGGGCTTCTACCGCGGCATCTACACCCAACGCGGTCTCTTCGTCGTCCTCGCGATCGCCGGCGCCGGGCTGGTCGGATTCCTCGACGACTACATCAAGGCGCGCAACGAGCGGAACCTCGGACTCAGCAAGCGGGCCAAGATGCTCGGCCTGCTGTCGGTTGCCGTGGCGTTTCCCGTGCTGGTGATCACGCAGACCAAACAGCACACCGAGCTGAGCTTCACCCGATTCAACAACTTCGGATCCTGGGCCGAGCTCGGCAAGGTCGGTTGGGTCGTTTGGGCAGTGCTCCTGATCCTGGCGACGTCGAACGCGGTCAACCTGACCGACGGACTCGACGGGCTGGCTGCGGGGAGCTCGATGTTCGCGTTCAGCGCGTTCGTGATGATCGGTTTCTGGACCTTCCGACACCCCGAGGTCTACAACCTCGCGTCGCAGGCGGAGCTGACGTTCGGCCTCGACCTAGCCGTGATCGCCGCGTCGATGATGGGGGCCTGCGCCGGATTTCTGTGGTGGAACGCGGCGCCTGCCCAGATCTTCATGGGTGACACCGGCTCGCTCGCGATCGGCGTGGCACTGGCATGTCTCGCCCTCACCACGAACACCGCACTGTTGTTGCCGATCATCGGTGCGTTGTTCGTGGTCGAGACCATGTCGGTGATCATCCAGGTGATCAGCTTCCGCGGTTTCGGCAAGCGGGTCTTTCTCATGGCCCCGATCCACCATCACTTCGAGAAGAAGGGGTGGCCCGAGACCACCGTCATCATCCGCTTCTGGATGCTGTCCGCTGCGTGCACAGCGGCGGGGATCGGCCTCTTCTACCGGGACTTCCTCGTTCTCACGGGGACACTGACGTGACCTACGGCGGTAGCGACCGCCTGGACGGCGAACACTTCCTGCTCTACGGCTGGGGTATCACCAACGCTGCGGTGGCGACGGCGCTGGTCGACCGGGGACGGACCGTCGTCGTCGCAGACGATCGTCCGGGTCCCACCACCGCGGCGGCGGTGGTCGCCGCCGGTGCGTCGCTCATCGTGTCGCCGGGTAGCGATGAGATCGCAATGGCCGTTGCCGAGGCCGATGCCGTGATTCCCGCCCCCGGACTCCCCGAATCCCATCGAGTGTTCGCAGCGGCAGAGGGAGCGTCGGTCCCTGTGCTCAGCGAGTTCGACCTCGCGGCGGCGTTCGACGACCGACCCCTGTTGTCAATCACAGGCACAAACGGCAAGACGACGGTGACCACGCTCGTAACGCTCATGCTCGAGCGCTCCGGCCTGCGGGCGGAGGCGGTGGGCAACACCGATGTGCCGCTCGTCTCGGCGATCGCGGATCCCGACACCGATGTCTTCGTTGTCGAGTCGAGCTCGTTTCGGCTGGCTCGGACGCACCGATTCCGTCCGAAGGTAGCGACGTGGCTCAACTTCGCCGAGGATCACCTCGACGTCCACTCCGACGTCACCGCGTACGAGGCGGCGAAGGCCCGCCAGTGGCGCGACCTCGACGCCGCGTCCACAGCGGTGGCGAGCGCTGACGACGAGACCGTCGTCCGCCACATCGGAGAGGGGAGTGGCCGGTTCGTGACGTTCGGTCTCGACCCCTCAACAGCACATCCGGGCCTCGATCACTTCACCTACCGCGACGGATCGCTGCGGACCCCCGACGGCACGGTGATCGTCGAAGCCGACGAGATGTTCCGCTCGTTGCCACACGACGTGTCCAACGCCCTGGCAGCATCAGCCACTGCGCTCGCCGGAGGTGCGAGCCTGTCCGGCGTGCGTGCGGCGTTGCGTGAGTTCCAGGGACTGTCTCATCGGGTTGAGTTGGTCGCGTCCGCCAACGGCGTCGACTGGTTCGACGACTCCAAGGCGACCGCGCCACACGCAGTGATCGCCGCGGTCGAGGGATTCGAATCGGTCGTACTCATCGCCGGCGGTCGCAACAAGGGCCTCGACCTCGGAGCGTTGGCGCGGCTCCGGCCGCGGCTCCGAGGGGTCGTCGGCATCGGAGAGTCCGGGGCCGAGGTGCTTGCGGTGTTCGATGGACTACCTGCCATGTTGGCGACGTCCATGCGAGAGGCCGTGGCCGCAGCCGCGGAGATGGCGGGCGATGGAGATGCCGTGGTGCTGTCGCCGGGCTGTGCCTCGTTCGACTGGTACGACAACTACGGTCAGCGCGGCGATGATTTCGCGGCGGAGGTGCGTGGGCACCTCGAGGTCGGATCGTGACTGCGACCACCACCCGCCGTTCCGCAGACAAGCGGCAACCGAAAGGCCGTGAACCGAAGGGCCGTGACCCGAAGGGCCGTGACCCGAAGCGACCGTCTCTTCGCTCCAAGCGAAGCACGATGCGCCGCAACCGCAAACAGGCAGCGCGGGCAGAGATCCCGATGGCGTTCTGGGTGATCCTTTCGTGCGTCGGGATGCTGTGCCTGCTCGGCCTGATCATGGTGCTGTCGGTGACGACGGTGAAGTCCACCTACGAGCACGACAGCGCCAGCTACTACTTCCGCAAGCAGGCAGTGTTCCTCGGGGCCGGCGGAGTGTTGATGTGGATAGGCCTCAAGTTCGGTTACCGACGCATCGCGATGTTCGCCAAGCCGACGATGGGTGTGGCGCTCGCACTCCTCATTGCGGTGCTCTTCGTGGGCGACAAGGTGAACGGTTCGCGCCGGTGGTTCGACTTCGGGTTCATCAACGTGCAGCCGTCGGAGATCGCCAAGCTTGCGGTGATCCTGTGGTCGGCGCGGCTGCTCGCAAGCCGCAGTCGCGAGATGCACGACTGGGTTCGGACCATCCTCCCGGTGGGCGTTGGAGTCGCGGCGACAGTGGCGTTGATCGTCCTCGAACCAGACCTGGGTACCGCGGCGGTGCTGTGCTTCGTCACGGCGGTGATCCTGGTGGTCGCAGGAGCCCGGCTCGACGTTCTCGCAGCGTGCGCGGTCCCGGTGCTGGGCCTGCTCGGATTGATCTCCTCGACGGGCTATCACGCGGCACGGTGGGGTTTCCTGAACCCGCTCGAGAACGGTGACACCACCAACTACCAGCTGATTGGCTCGCTCTCCAGCGTGTCCAACGGCGGGTGGCTGGGAGTCGGACCGGGAGCGTCGATGGCGAAATGGGGCTTTCTGCCCGAGGCGCACACCGACGCGATCTTCGCTGTCATCACCGAGGAGATGGGCGTTATCGGCGGCCTCTGTGTCATCGGCTTGTACGTAGTGCTCCTCGGTGCCGGCCTGCGTGTCGCACGCGAAGCCATCGACACGTTCGGACGGCTCCTGGCGATCGGAATCTCGACGCTGATCGCAGTGCAGGCGTTCGTCAATATCGGCGTCGTGTTGGGAGTGCTGCCGAACAAGGGATTCACGCTGCCGTTCGTGAGCTACGGCGGTTCGTCGCTTCTGGTCATGATGTTCGCCTCCGGGCTGCTTCTGAGCGTCGCCCGCGAGGGCTCGGCGGAGAAAGCTCGCATTCGCCGCCGCGAGGCGATCGACCGTCGACAGGCCAGGCGCAGGCCGTCCCGGGGCCGGCTGGCGCTGGTGCCGTCGCCTCGGAGCGCGGGCCCGGTTCGGAAGGCGGCTCCCGCTCGGAAGGCGGCTCCGGCTCGGAAGGCGGCTCCGGCTCGGAAGGCGGCTCCGGCTCGGAAGTCCGCTCCGGTTGGGAGGGCCACCCCCGCCCGCGCCCGTTCACGTTCCGGGCGATGAGGTCGTCCGGACCCGTGCTCATCGCAGGAGGCGGCACTGCTGGCCACATCCTGCCTGGCCTGTCGATCGCCGCGGCCCTCGTCGATGCCGGCCTGCCACGGGAGCGTCTCCGATGGATCGGGTCGGAGCGCGGCCAGGAGTCCTCACTCGTTCCACCATCGGGCATCGACCTCGTCCTGCTTCCGGGGCGCGGTATCCAACGTCGCCTCGCCGTCGAGAACGTCGGAGCAGTCGTCGGCTTGCTGATCGCCGCGGTCCGGGCTTTCTGGATCTTCGGTCGCCGCCGCCCAGCTGTTGTAGTCAGCCTGGGCGGCTACGCGAGCGTCGCCGCCTCGATCGCCGCGGTGATCTGGCGCGTTCCGCTGGTGCTCGCCGAGCAGAACGCGGTTGCCGGCGCGGCCAACCGGATGCTCGGGCGTTTTGCCCGGGCAGCCGCCGTTCCGTTCGACGACACCGGACTGCCCCGTGCAACGGTCACGGGTAATCCGGTCCGCGACGAGATCCTCGCGCTGCGCGCCGCAGATCCTGAGTCGCTCGGTCGCTCCAGGGCTGCGGCCCGTCGACAGCTCGGAATGCCCCCGGACCGGACGGTGATCGCGGTGTTTGCCGGGTCGCTCGGATCGCGTCGGATCAACGAGGCGATCGCAGGTGTCGTCGACCGGTGGGATGGGCGATCCGATCTCCACGTCCACCACGTCGTCGGGCGTCGCGACTGGGCGACCTTCGTTCGGCCGCGCGCTGCGGACGCCGGCGACGCCGCTGAGGGCAGCTCGATCTCCTATGTCGACATCGAGTACGAGGAGCGGATGGACCTCCTGCTCGCTGCGGCTGACGTTGCGGTGTGTCGCTCGGGTGGCACGACGGTCGCCGAACTCGCCGTTGTCGGCCTTCCGGCGGTCCTCGTGCCGCTTCCCATCGCTCCCAACGACCATCAGCGTGCCAACGCTGCCGCTCTGTTGGCCGCTGACGCTGCGGTACTGCTCGACGACGCGGCGTGTACTCCCGACGGCCTTGCCTCAGCGCTCGGACCGCTGGTGGATGACGACGGTCGTCTCGCTGCCATGGCGGTGGCGGCTTGGACGGTCGGCCGTCCGGACGCGGCGCGCGACGCTGCGGCGTTGGTGGCAGCGGCGGCGGGGCTCGACCTGCGGTTCGGGCCCGAGGTTCACGGAGACGGGCGCTGATGGCCGGCGTGGTTCCGTTCGACCGTGTGAGTCTCGACCTGTCGGGCCCGCCGCTGACGGTGCATCTCGTCGGCATCGGCGGGACCGGCATGTCGGCGATCGCAACGGTTCTGACCGCACTCGGTCACCGCGTCACCGGCAGCGACGGCGCCGCTTCGGCAGCGTTGGCGTCCCTGGTGGGCGCTGGGCTCGATGCCCGTGTCGGCAACGCCCCTGACCTCGCAGCGCAGGCCGATGTCGTCGGGGTGTCGACGGCGATCAGCGCCGACGATCCCGATGTCGTGTCCGCTCGGGCTGCCGGGGTGCCCGTGGCACATCGCTACGACCTGCTCGCCGCGATCGGCGCGTGTCGCCGCACACTCTCGGTGTCGGGCACTCACGGGAAGACCACGACCTCAGCGCTGCTCGCGCTGACGCTGGAGGGAGCGGGGCTCGATCCGTCGTTCATCATCGGCGGGCTCGTGGCCGGGTTCGATTCCGGATCGCGCTGGACCGGCGGCGAGTGGTTCGTGCTCGAGGCCGACGAGAGCGACTCCACCTTCCTGGCTCCGCCTCGAGCCGGCGCGATCGTCACGAACATCGAACCCGATCACCTCGACCATCACGGGACTTTCGAGGATCTCATCGCGGCGTTCGAACGGTTCTGCATCGAGACCGACGGCCCCGCTGTGATCTGCGCCGACGACGTCGGCGCCGCTCCGCTGATCGACGTCACGCCCAACGCCGTGTCGTACGGCACGTCGGGGCTTGCGGACTACGTGATCTCGTCGATCGAGCCTTCTCCGACAGGTGGATCGGACTGGACGGTCACCGACCCTGCGGGCGGGGAACACCGCCTGCACGTCGCGCTACCGGGCCACCACCTCGTGCTCAATGCGACAGCTGCGTTCACGCTCGCCGTCTCCGTCGGTGCCGACGCCGACGGGGCTATCTCCGGACTCTCCCGCTACCGCGGCGTGGGTCGCCGTTTCGAACGACGTGGCTCGGCCGGCGGCGTGACGTTCATCGACGACTACGCCCACCTGCCGACCGAGGTGCGTGCCGTGCTCGACGCCGCTCGCTCCGGAGCCGTCGTCGGCGGATGGAGCCGCGTCGTGGCTGTGTTCCAACCCCATCGGTTCAGCCGCACCCGAGACGTGTGGCGGGAGTACGCCGACGCGTTCGAACTGGCCGACGTGGTGGTGGTGACCGACATCTACCCGGCCGGTGAAGCGCCCATCGACGGCATCACCGGTCGACTCGTGGCCGACGCGGTCGCCGACGCTCACCACAGCGCAGACGTGCGGTACCTCGCGACACGTGCGGATCTGGTGGCGGCACTTCCGTCGCTGCTCCGCCCGGACGATCTCTGCCTCACGATGGGCGCGGGCGATCTAACGACGCTGCCCGATGACCTCATCTCGCACCTCGACGCGGGGCGGACATCGTGAGCGGTGCCGATGCCGGAGCTGTTGCGGCGGCGCTGTCCGACGCCGGTCTCGACGTCACCGAGGACCGGCCGCTCGGTCTGCTGACGACCTACCGCGTCGGCGGCAACGCCTCGTGGTTCGTCAACGTGGGTTCGGTCGACGAGTTGGATCGCCTCGCAGCGGCAACTGCAACGACCGGGGTTGCGACACTGGTGATCGGCCGCGGCTCCAATCTGCTCGTGGCCGACGCCGGGTTCGACGGTGTCGCGATCCAGCTGGGCGAATCCTTCGCCGAGGTCGTGGTCGAAGGCGCGGTTGTCCGAGCCGGTGGAGCGGCCAGTCTGCCCGTCGTCGCTCGACGCAGTGTGGCCGCGGGGCTTCGCGGATTCGAATGGGCGGTCGGCGTCCCTGGGAGCATCGGCGGGGCTGTCCGCATGAACGCGGGCGGGCACGGATCGGACATGGCGACATCGGTTCGAGAGGTCCGCGTCGTGGATCTCGGCCGCGGCCAAGATGTGGTGATGTCCGCGGCGCACTGCGAGTTCGGCTATCGGCGCTCCTCGATCGCTGACAGTCAGATCGTGGTAGAGGCGGTGCTCGACCTTGAGCCGGGTGGTTCAGTGGCCGGCGAGGCCGAGTTGGCGGAGATCGTCCGGTGGAGGCGCCAGCACCAACCGGGTGGACAGAACGCCGGGTCGGTGTTCATGAACCCGACGGGAGACTCCGCCGGTCGGCTCATCGACATCGCCGGATGCAAGGGCCACCGCATCGGCTCTGCTGAGGTGTCCACGAAGCACGCCAACTTCATCCAGGTCGACCCTGGTGGTTCCGCCGACGATGTCGTCGCACTCATGGCCCACGTCCGGGCGGCCGTCCGCGATCGCATCGGCATAGACCTGCACGCCGAGACGGCCCTCGTCGGCTTCGCCCCCGACATCGTGACAGCCGCGGGCGGGGCCACGACCGCGAGGGGGGGAGCGTGACAGACACGACCGTCGCTTCCGGACACGATCCCGACACCGGCGCGGTCGACGCGATCACCGATGATCGCCCCGTGGTGCTGAGTCGCGACGGCTACGAGATTGATGCCGACGGCTACCTCATCGATCCCACACTCGTTCAGACGAGGGCCATGGACATCGTGGAGATGGCCGTCGAGGTCACGGCACCGCCCAACGCCGACCCGGTGCTCCGCCCTCGGCGCCGGAACATCGACATCGCCCTCGACGGACCCGCACACTGGGCGCCCGATCCCGACGATGTAGGGGTCGACATCGAACTCGAGCCAGGCCTCCCGACGTGGTCCGATGTCGACGACGGCCCCCACGAGAGCACGGCTTCCCCTGCCGACGCCACGGCGCCCTCGGTCGCGGAGGAGGCTGTTGTCGATGCTCGGATCGCGAAGCGGCGGGCCGGGGTGGCCGGCGATCGTCGGCGCCGCCTGCGGCGGCGACTCGGACTGCTGCTGTTGCTCCTCGTCGGGGCCGGCGCAGCGGTCGGGGCGGTTCGCTCGCCGCTCCTCGATGTGGAGCGAATCGAGATCGTCGGGTCGACGCTCTTGACCGAGGCTGACGTGGCGTCGGTCGGCCACGTGCGACGTGGGGATCCGATCCTGCTGCTCGACGTCGCTGACGCGGAGCGACGTCTGCGCCGTGACCCGCGCTTCGTTCGTGTCGTCGTTCAGCGACGCTTTCCCGCCACCGTGTCGATACGTGTCACCGATCGTCGACCGATCGCCGTCGTGATCGGCCCGAGCCGGGGTGTGGTGGTCGGCGAGGGTGGCACCATCATCGGTGTGGCCGCCGGTGACGAGCTCCTCCGCCACGTCGAGGTTTCCGACGATCCGCCGATCACCCCGGGCCGGCGTCTGAATCCTCCGCTGGCTGCCGCCGTCGATGTGATGGGCTCGATGGGCTTCGAGATCGCGGTGCAGATCCAGAAGATGAGGATCACCCCCGAGGGTGAGCTGATCTTCGATCTGGGTGAAGGCCGGACGGTGTTGTTCGGCGGCGTCGATGACGCCGAACGCAAGCTCCTGTCGATCCGCACGATGCTCGGACCACAGGTAGACCACTCCGGATTGTGCGAGCTCGACGTGCGGGTGGCGACTGCCCCCACGATTCGCCGAGACCCCGATTGCGACCCCCCGCCACCTCCACCCGACCCAGCAACGACACCGGCTGTGGAGCCGGCGGCCGATCCCGCGGCGACGACGCCTGGCGACGTGGAACCATCTGCGGAGCAGGCGCCGCCTGCGGTTCCCGCTGACGCTTCACCGCCCGTCGCAGGCTGAACCTCACGCTCGACCTGAGGTGTGAGGCCGGGTGTGACACTCGACCTTTGCCTGAGAGTTCACGTACAGTTGGACGTTCCGTCCTGACACGCCTTGATTGGTCAGACGGCGGTCCGCTCGATCAGTATCTCTCGCCCCCACGTCACGCTCGAAGCGGCCGCCCCGGCACGCATCGGAGGTCCCCCGTCCCATGGCTCACAATCCGCAGAACTACCTCGCAGTCATCAAGGTCGTCGGAATCGGTGGGGGGGGCTGCAACGCCGTGAACCGAATGATCGACGCCGGACTGAAGGGCGTGGAGTTCATCGCCATCAACACCGACGCCCAGGCGCTGTTGATGAGCGACGCCGACGTGAAGCTGGACATCGGCCGGGAGGTGACCCGCGGACTCGGTGCCGGCTCCGACCCCGAGGTCGGGCGCCAGGCGGCCGAGGATCACCGTTCGGAGATCGAGGAGGTCCTCCGGGGGGCGGACATGGTGTTCATCACCGCCGGCGAGGGGGGCGGAACCGGTACCGGTGGAGCGCCCGTCGTCGCCGAGATCGCCAAGTCACTCGGAGCGTTGACCATCGCCGTCGTGACGCGCCCGTTCCTGTTCGAAGGCCGTCGCCGTTCGGTTCAAGCCGAGCAGGGCATCGGCAAGCTCAAGGAGAAGGTCGACACCCAGATCGTCATCCCGAACGATCGGCTGCTGTCGGTGGCCAACGACAAGACGTCGGTGCTCAACGCGTTCAAGATGGCTGACGAGGTGCTGCTGCAGGGCGTCCAGGGCATCACCGACCTGATCACGACACCGGGCCTGATCAACACCGACTTCGCCGACGTCAAGATGATCATGCACGACGCCGGTACCGCCCTCCTCGGAGTCGGCTACGCGTCGGGCGAAGGTCGCGCTGCGTCGGCTGCTCGCCAGGCGATCAGCTCGCCGCTACTCGAGTCCGCCATAGACGGTGCCCGCGGCATCCTTCTCAACATCAGCGGTGGATCCGACCTCACCCTGTTCGAGGTCAACGAGGCGGCAACCGTCGTGCATGAGGTCGCGCACGCCGAGGCCAACATCATCTTCGGCACGACCATCGACGACGAGATGGGAGACGAGGTCCGGGTCACCGTCATCGCCGCCGGTTTCGAACGGTGGGAGGACGCGAAGCCGACCACGTCGGGCTCGACCCGCCGGGCATCCGGCTCTCGCGACGAGCGCCCCTCTCGCGCCGTCGAGGAGGACGTCCCGTTCGCCAACGTGTTCGGCGACGACGATGACGACGACACCGACGGTGGCACCGACTCCGACGATTTCGACGTCCCCTCGTTCCTGAAGTAGAGCCGTTGGCCGGTCGCGTTCAGACGGCGTTCGCCGAGCGACGCGACGGCGATTTCGCCATCACGTCGGAGACCAGGGCGCTGGAGGCCGCGCGCGCCGCGATCGCGCCGTACCCCTGGACGTGGCTCGAGCAGGTCCACGGCGCCGGCGTAGTCGTGGTGTCTGTGCCCGGCCAGTGGGCTGGTGCCCGTGCCGACGGGTCGGTGACCACCGTTCCCGGCGCAGTTCTGTCGGTGCAGACCGCCGACTGCGCCCCGGTGTTGCTCTGGGGCACCGGCCCGGGCTCCGGTGCCGGTCCGGTTGTCGGCGCCGCGCACGCTGGATGGCGGGGGCTGTACGAAGGAGTGGTGGAAGCTGTGGTCGCCGCCATGCGCGACCTGGGTGCGCACGACATCGGGGCGGCGCTCGGCCCGTGCATCTCGCCGGCGGCCTACGAGTTCTCCGAGCGTGACCTCACGACCATGGCCCTGCGGTTTGGCCCCGAGGTCGTCGCTGCCACATCCGGTGGGCTCCCTGCTCTCGATGTTCCCGCAGCGGTGCGATCAGCTCTCCGCACCACCGGGGTCGACGACCTCGACGTGTCGCGGTGGGAATGCACGGCGACAGCACTCGATGCCGGAGGTGCGCCCCGGTACTCCTCGCATCGGGCGCGCCAGGACGTGACGCGCCAGGCGTCGGCGATCTGGATCGAGCCGTAGTGCCGGGGCGGAGAATGCCGGCATCGAGGGTTCGCCCATGCTCTGAGTGGGTACTTTCATCCCGGGACTCGCCCGCGAGTCGTCGCGGACTGTCCTGTGGTGGCGATTCATGGCACTCTGGTCCGCGTCGGGCAGTTCCTCGTGCGCGACACTTGACGGAGCCATGAGGAGGAGTTGATGGCTGGGATGTTGCGCAAAGGGATGTCGTGGTTGGGTCTCGGTCCCGATGACGAGTACAACGAGTACGACGACTACGACGACGAGCCGATCGTCGACCTGACGGGCCAGCACGCGGCGGTTCGTCCGGCTCCGGTCGTTCGGTCCGTGCCCGCGCCCGCTCGGCCACCGGTTTCGCGGGTCGAGTCGCCGGAGAGCTGGGACGAGCCCATCGAGTCGTCCGCGGTGCGCGTCCTTCCGTCGGCTGCCGGTTCGACGTCGGTACGGTCACGTGGCGGGGTCGCCGCGGCCGAGCCGATTCGTCCCCGGGGCGTGGTCCGTCCGGTTCCGGCGTCGCCCCAGCCGACGTCAGCGCGTCCCCACGTCGTGAACCCGAAGACGTTCAATGACGCGCAGGAGGTCGGCGACTGGTTCCGCAAGCGCCAGCCGGTGATCGTCAACCTCCAGGATCTCGATCGGGATCTCGCTCGGCGTCTCCTCGACTTCTCCAGCGGTGTTGCCTACGGCCTGGGCGGCAGCGTCGAGCGCGTGGCATCACACGTGTACCTCCTGTCTCCGCTCGACGTGGAGATCTCCCAGGACGATCGGCGACGCCTTCGCGAAAGCGGCCTGGTCGAGGAGTAGTCGGCGGGTCGCCGAAGCCGAGCCGGTTGCTGAGGTTGGGTCTTGCCCTTCGGCGGAGATTTTGGTAGCGGGTAGCGTCGCGTTCGAAAAAGTCGTCGCTAGCATGTCGACATGGACGTGACACCTCAGCTCATCGAGCAGATCGACTTCGCCGAGAAGTTCCGCGGGTATGACCCCGATCAGGTCGACGACTTCCTCGAGCGGGTCGGCGCCGCGATAGCCGAGCTCACGAAGAACGTGCACGAGGCCACGCAGCGCGCGGAGCGCGCCGAGGCCGATCTGCGGAACCTCCCCGATGCCGGGCGCACCCCCGTGGCCGCCATGTCGGACGAGGAGGAGGCGATGCAGTCGACCCGCACCTTGATGATGGCCAAGCGCACCGCCGACGCCGCCATCGCCGACGCACGCGAGGAAGCACAGAAGCTCGTCGCCGATGCCCGCGGTACGGCCGACCAGCAGGTCCGCGACGCTCGCACCGAAGCCGACCGGATCGTTGGTGAGGCGCGGGTCGCTGCTGACCAGATGACCCAGAAGGCGACGGCCGAGGCCAACCGGGAATATGGCGCCCGCCGCGACCAGATCCTGGCGGAGATCGGCGACTTGGAGAACCGCAAGGTGGGCGTCGCAGGCCAGTTGGCGGCAATCGAGGCGCGGTTGAGCGAGTACCGCTCGGGTCTCTCCACCATCCACGGTGCCATCAGCGACATCCTCGAGAACCCCGAGGCCGCGCTGCGCAGCCCGATCCCGGGCGTCGATCTGGCCGCCGCGGCACGGCCGGCTGCGCCATCGTTCGAATCCACCCGGTCGATCGACCACGCGACCCCGGGCGTCGAGCACGGCTCAGCCGGCGTCGCCGAAGCCGATGCGGGCCACGACGCCCACGGCATCGCCCCGGCCTTCTCCGGTTCGACAGCCGACGAGTCGGGTGAGGTCCGGGACGCGTTCGGTGACGCGACGCTGCTGCACCCAGACGACCTCGCCGTTGCGTACTCCGAGTCGACGACCGAGATGCTCACCACCGCCGACCTGTCCTGGGGTGACGACTCGGCGCAGGACGCGTCCTCCGCGGACCCGTGGGGCCCCGGGAGTTGGGGTGAAGTGTCGGCGTTCGCAGATTCCGCCACTCCGGGTCCGGAGGGCGAGGCGTTCGACTACGCGGGTGCCACGACCACCGAGACCACGGCGTTCAGCGACTTCCCCTCCGAGGGGCTGCCCGTCATCGGCCAGGATCGCTACAACCGCGACCTCGACCAGGCGGTGAACGAACCCGCTGGTCACGACGACGCGATGACGGCGTTCTTCGAGGGTGACGACGAGCCGCAGACCCGTAGGTTCGGGCGGCGCCGCTAACGAGCTCGGGGCCGCGGCTGCCGAGCCCCGGCAGAGTTTGTTGGGAGACCCCGATGTGGCCCCGGCCGTGTGGCCGGGGCCACATCGCGTCGGTTCAGGTCCGTCTTCGGGCAGATCCCTCGCCGTGGGTCGGAACGGCGTCTAGGCTGCCTCGACTCACCGGACAGGTTCCATCGCCGGTGTGCACCACCACACGTCGCCGGTCGAGTCCGCGACGTCGATCTGCACGGTAGGTCCAGGCCGTGTGAGGGGGATCATGGCAGCGTTGAAGAAGACGGCGTCGGCAGCGGCGAAGGCCATTGCCAAGGCTGTCGTCAAGGGCAGCGGCGCGCGAGGCGGCGAGAAGGCACCAGCTGGAAATCGCGCAACGAAGTCGGCGAGTGCGCCGGCTCGATCCGCCGCTGCTGCTAGAAAGACAACCCCCTCCCCGGCTGCAAAGCGCCCTGCAAAGGCGTCAGCTCCGGCCCCAGGGCCGGCGAAGTCACCACGTACCCGTCCCGCCAAGGAAACCGCAGTGCCGACGAAGAAGTCCACCTCCACCGCATCAACCACGGCAAAGAAGGCCCCGGCCAAGGCCCAGTCCAAGGCGACGGCCAAGGCCACGGCAGCAAAGGCCCCGTCCAAAGCGCCGTCCAAAGCTGCGGCGGCGAAGAAGGCAGCCCCAGCGAAGGCCGCAGCGAAAAAGGCAGCGTCCGCCGAGAAGCCATCGACGATCAAGAAGGCTCCGGTCAAGAAGGCTCCGGCGAAGAAGACTGCGGCGAAGACTCCGCCAGCTCCGGCGAAGAAGGCGGCGCCTGCCAAAGCCGCGCCCGTGTCCGTTGCGCCGGTCACCTCGGTGCTGGGCAGCCTGCCCCGTCCGGGAAAGGACGCTCCGGCACGACTGACGAAGTCGCCGTACGACGCGAAGTTCCTCGAGTCACAGCGAGCGCTCCTCCTCAAGGAACGCGAGCAGTACTCCCGTCAGGCGGAAGCGCTCCTCGCAGAGGCGCAGGCCCTGACGGCCAACCGTGAGCCGGGCGACGTGCAGTTCGACGAGGAATCCGGCGAAGGCGACACACTCGCTGTGGAGCGCGACCATGACCTCGAGCTCAGCGCGCGGGCTCGCGCCACCGTCGAGGACATCGACCTCGCACTTGAGCGAATCGACAACGGCGTGTACGGCATTTGTGCGGGCTCGGGACAGGCGATCCCGAAGGAGCGCCTGAAGGCGATCCCGTGGGCCACCGAGCGAGTCGAGTACAAGGTGGGTGGCTTCGGCCGCCTGTAGAGACGCGACTGCCAGCCAGTACGATTCACTCATGCCGGACGAGCCAAACTCGATCATCCGCGTCTACACGCCGTTGGTCGCTGTGGCCGCCATCGTCCTTGTGGTGGATCAGGTCACCAAGGAGTGGGCAACGGGCCTCGACAAATGCGTCGACCTTGTTGAGCGGCCTACCGTCGGCTTCTGCCTGGCCCACAACGAAGGTATGGCCTTCAGTTTCGGGTGGGGATCGGGTCCGATCATCGCCGGAGTCGCCGTGTTGATCGTCGGAGCGTTGCTGTTCTCCGCCCGGAAGGTTCCCTTGGGGAGCCGCCTTCTCATGGGCGCGATCGCCGGCGGGGCCCTCGGAAACGTTCTGGATCGGGGGTTCCGAGCGCCAGCACCGCGCTCGACGAACAGCGGTTTCATGAGCGGTGCAGTCGTCGACTTCCTCTACAGCAGCTTCTGGGCGACGTTCAACATCGCCGACACCGCCATCGTCGTCGGGGGCCTGCTCCTGGCGGTGGCCCTCTGGCGACTTCCGGACCCCGAGACCGATCCCGACGTCGCCTCCCCGGACGGCGTCCTCAACACGGGGGCGTCCGCCCCCGACGCCGACACCGACACCTCGACGATCACCCCGTGATCTCTGAGGTCATCCCCGCTGCACTGGACGGTGAGCGGATCGATCGGGTCGTAGCGATGCTGAGTGACTGCACCCGAGCGGAAGCGGCGGCTGCGATCGCCTCGGGCACGGTCAGCGTCGCCGGCAAAGTCGCGACCAAACCGTCGACCAAGGTGCGCACCGACCAGGTGGTCGACATCTCGGCGGACCCCCACGTGCCCGAACCGCTCCCCGTCGCCGACCCCTCCGTGGAGGTCCACGTCATCCATGAGGACGATGCGGTGCTTGTGGTGGACAAGCCCGCGGGCCTGGTGGTTCACCCCGGCGCGGGAACCCGCGACGGCACCCTCGTGAACGGCCTGTTGGCTCGGTATCCGGACCTGGCGGGGGTCGGCCAGCCCCACCGTCCCGGGATAGTCCACCGGCTCGACAAGGGCACGTCGGGCCTGATGGTGGTCGCACGTACCGACGACGCCTACGACGACCTCGTCGACCAGCTCTCGACCCACGAGGTCGAGCGGGAGTACGAGTCGCTCGTGTGGGGCGAGATGGCGTCGACGACGGGCACGATCGATGCTCCCGTCGGGCGATCCCGCCGCAATCCGCTTCTAATGACGGTGAGCGCGGATGGTCGCTTCGCCAGAACCCACTACGAGGTCATCGAGCGCTTCGTCGACCCACAGTCCATGACCCACGTTCTGTTGCGCCTCGAGACGGGCCGAACCCATCAGATCCGGGTGCACTTGCGCAGCATCGGCCACCCGGTGGCCGGCGATGACACCTACGGGGGGCGCCGTCCGTTGCTGGAGCTGAGTCGTCCGTTCCTGCACGCCCGTCGCTTGCGCTTCGCTCATCCGGCAACCGGAGACGACGTCGAGTTCAACAGTCCGCTCGCCGACGACCTCGCCGGGCTGCTAGCGACCCTCGCGTAGGTCGATTTGGACAGGGCTCAGTCGGTTGCCGGCCAGGCGCGGTCGCCGCTGGTGATGGACGACAGTTCCGCGAGCGTGTAGGCGCCGAGCGCCCGCTGCATCTGGTCGCCCACGTCAGCCCAGATGGCCAACAGCACACACTGACCCTCATGGTCGCAGGCACCGTTGGTGTGCGGCTTGCCGAAGTCGCCCGCCTGGATGGGGCCGTCGACAGCACTGACGATCTCGGCGAGGGTGATCTCCGCCGGCGGTCGGGCGAGAACGTAGCCGCCGCCGACACCCCGCTTGGATCGGACGAGGCCGGCGCCCTTGAGTGCCAGGAGGATCTGCTCCAGATACGGCTGGGGGAGTCCGGTTCGCTCTGCGATGTCGCGAACCGACGTCGGGCCGTCGCATTCGTGGAGCGCCAGCGAGAGCAGCGCCCGGCTCGCGTAGTCGCCGCGTGTCGAAACCTTCACCGCTCCATCGTAGGTCGAGGCTCGAGCGCGCCATTGCCGCAGCGGCGCACTACCGTTGCGAGCAGTGACGGCCACTTCGAACCCCCAACCGGTCATCCCCGCGTACGGAGCGGCTTGCACGTCGAGCGTGATCCCGGCGCTGGTCGGCGATCCGGCCGACGCGCCCGACTGGCTGCAGGCCGGTGCGATCGGTGCCGACCAGACGATCGTGCTGGTGCTGGACGGGCTCGGATGGATGCAGCTCCAGGATCGCTTGTCGTTGATGCCCACGCTCGCTGCGATGGACGGGCAGGCCATCACCACTGTCTGCCCGTCGACCACGGCGACTGCGCTGACGTCCATCACCACGGGTCTCCCGCCGGGGGAACACGGCGTGATGGGCTACCGCATGGCCATCGGACGGGATGTGCTCAACGTGTTGCGATGGACGACGCACCGTGGCGACGCTCGACAGTCGATCCCTCCCCGTTCGATCAACGCTCACGATCCGTTCGGCTCGCAGCGTCCGCCGATCGTGGTTCGGGCCGAGTTCGAGCACTCGGGATTCACGGCCGCTCACCTCTACAACACGAGGTTGGTCGGCTACCGGATGCCGTCGACGATGGTGGTCGAGGTTGCGCGCCTGGCGCGATCCGGCGAGCCGTTCATCTACGTGTACTACGACGGAATCGACAAGGTCGCCCACGAGTACGGCCTCGGCGAGCACTACGAGGCCGAGCTGGTGGCAGTCGAGTGGATGATCAAGTACCTGGTCGAGGTGTTGCCGCCGCGGTCGGCGTTGTTGATCACCGCGGATCATGGTCACATCGAGGTGCCGACGGTCGTTCGCCCGAGCCCCGAGGTGCTGAGCGGCGTCGACTTTCAGTCCGGCGAGGCGCGGTTCAGATGGCTGCACGCGCTTCCTGGGGCGGCCACCGACGTGCTGGAGGCGGCACGCGAGCAGCACAGCGACGTGTCGTGGGTTCGTTCCCGACAGGAGTGCATCGACGAGGGGTGGTTCGGTCCGGTCGTCACTCCTGCTGCTGCGAATCGTCTGGGCGACGTAGCGCTCGTTCCGTTCGAACCGATCGCGTTCGAGGAACCGACCGACACCGGGCCCTACGAGTTGGTCGGGCGCCACGGCTCGCTGACAGCGGCCGAGGTGCTGGTGCCTCTCCTGGTCGCACGGAAGTAGCCCGCCCCCGACACACCCGCCACCCCGCCCCAATCCGCCGCACCCAGGCCAAATGTGCTGCGAGGTGTGCGGTTTCGCGATTGTGGCGCAACACATTTCGGGTTCGGTGACTCGATCTCGCTGTCACACCCCTTGGCTAGAGTCGGATCCCATGTCAGACCCTTCCCAGCCGTCTCCCACTCCGGAACACGACCATGAGGTCGTGAGCCCCGATCTGGTCGCTCCGGAGGGTGCGGTTGAGAAGGCAGACGGCACGGGTGCAGCCAACGAGGTCGAGCCGGGCAAGATCATTCGCATCGGCGGCATGGTGAAGCAGCTCCTCGAGGAGGTGCGGAACATGCAGCTCGACGAGGCCGCCCGCGATCAGCTCCGTGACATCTACGAGAACTCGATTGCCGAGCTTCGCTCAGCGCTGTCGTCCGAACTCGACGAGGAGCTCGAACGCCTGGCATTCGACTTCGACGACGACAGCATCCCCACCGAGGCGCAGCTTCGCATCGCCAAGGCGCAGCTGGTTGGTTGGCTCGAGGGCCTCTTTCACGGCATCCAGGCCACGCTGATGGCGCAGCAGATGGCGGCGCGAAGCCAGCTCGAGACCATGCGCGGCCAGCTCGGCCAGGGTGGACCGCACGCGATGGGCGGGTCCGGAGGGGGAGCTGACCTTCCCACCCCGGGCGGGCCGGGCTACATCTGAAGGTGGCACCCGCACGACGATCCCCCGAGCCCGTTGGGGTTCGGTGATGGGCGATTCGTTCGTCCATCTCCACCAGCACACCGAATACTCAATGCTCGACGGAGCTGCGCGAGTGGGCGACGTGGTCGTCGCTGCGGCGCGCGACGGCCAGCCCGCGATCGGGATCACCGATCACGGCAACATGTACGGCGTTCTGGACTTCTACAAGGCGTGCCGCGATCAGGACGTGAAGCCGATCATCGGCTTCGAGGCGTACATGGCCCACGACTCGCGTCACGAGCGGCCGTCACGTCGCGGCAAGCAGGACGACTCGGGTGGCGACACCGAGGGCGGTAAGAAGCTCTACTACCACTTGACCCTGCTCGCCGAGAACAACGTCGGCTACAAGAACCTGATCCAACTGTCCAGCCGGGCATTCATGGAGGGCTACTACTACAAGCCGCGCCTCGACTGGGATCTGCTCGAGTCCCACGCCGAAGGAGTCATCGCTACGACCGGGTGCCTCGGCGGGCACGTCCTCCAGTCATTGATGAACGAGGGCTACGACGCCGCGCTGGCGAAAGCCGGCCGGCTCCAGGACATCTTCGGCCGCGACAACCTCTTCGTCGAGATCCAGGACCACGGCATCCAGGAGCAGATCGACACCAACCCCGATCTGCTGCGCATTGCCAAGGCTCTCAAGGCGCCCCTGCTCGCCACCAACGACAGCCACTACGTCCATCGCGACGACGCGGTCGCTCACGACGCTCTTTTGTGTGTGCAGACGGGCTCGTTGATGAGCGACACCGACCGGTTCAAGTTCCACGGCGACGAGCACTACCTCAAGACCGCCGAGGAGATGCGATACCTGTTCCGTGAGGCCGAGGTGGCGTGCGACAACACGCTGTGGATCGCCGAACGTGCCAACGTGGATATCGCGTTCGGCGATGCGCTGCTGCCGAACTTCCCGCTGCCCGACGAGTTCGAGACCGACTCGGACTACCTGAGGCACCTGACGTTCGAGGGCGCCCGACTTCGGTGGGGCGACCCGTTGCCCCGCGAGGTGGTCGAGCGTCTCCACTTCGAACTGGGGGTCATCGCCCACATGGGCTTCAGTTCGTACTTCCTCATCGTCTGGGATCTCATCAAGCACGCTCGGGACAACGGGATCCGCGTCGGGCCCGGCCGTGGGTCCGCCGCCGGTTGTGCCGTCGCCTACACGCTGTGGATCACCGACCTCGACCCGATCAAGTACGACCTCCTGTTCGAGCGGTTCCTCAACCCGTCGCGTATCTCCATGCCCGACATCGACATGGACTTCGACACCCGTTTTCGCGACGAGATGATCGGGTACGCAGCTGAGCGCTACGGCCGCGACCACGTTGCCCAAATCGTCACGTTCTCCCAGATCAAGGCCCGAGCCGCGGTGCGCGACGCAGCCCGGGTGCTCGGCTACCCCTACATCGTCGGCGACAAGGTCGCGAAGGCGATGCCCCCGTTGATCATGGGTCGGGACACGCCGCTCGGTGCGTGCCTCGAGAAGAAGCCCAAGTTCGAGGAGGGCTACGCGATGGCCGCCGACCTCCGTTCGATGTACGAGGCCGATCCCGACGTCAAGAAGGTCATCGATGTCGCCCGTGGCCTCGAGGGCCTGCGCCGCCAGGACGGTATCCATGCTGCGGCGGTGGTGATCACGAAGGAGCCGCTCACCGAGTACCTCCCCATTCAGCGCAAGCCCGAGGCCGGCAAGCCGATCGAGGAGGCACCGGTCGTCACGCAGTACGAGATGAACGGGGTCGAATCGCTCGGCCTGCTGAAGATGGACTTCCTCGGGCTTCGCAACCTCGACGTCATCAGTGACACCCTCGACCTCATCAAGAAGCACCGCGACATCGACCTCGACATCGACAACGTGTCGCTCGACGATGGCCCCACCTATGACCTGCTCGGCCGTGGCGACACCATCGGGGTGTTCCAGTTGGAGGGGACTGCGATGCGGGCGCTCGTTCGCTCACTCGCTCCCGACAAGTTCGAGGACGTCGCCGCCCTCGTGGCCCTGTACCGCCCGGGCCCCATGTCGGTGAACATGCACAACGACTACGCCGACATCAAGAACGGTCGCAAGCCGATCCAGTACTTCCACCCCGACGCGGAGGAGATCCTCGCCGACACCTATGGCCTGATGATCTACCAGGAGTCGGTGATGCGGGTCGCGCAGAAGTTCGCCGGCTATTCGCTCGCCGAGGCTGACAACCTGCGCAAGGCATGCGGCAAGAAGATCCGCGAGATGATGGCCAAGGAGCGGGCCGGCTTCGTCGAGGGAGTCGAGAAGACAGGTTTCGGGGAGAAGCTCGGCACCGAACTGTTCGACATCATCGAGAAGTTCGCAGACTACGCCTTCAACAAGAGCCACTCCTACGGCTACGGGCTCATCGCCTATCAAACGGCGTACCTCAAGGCGAACTTCCCCGCGGAGTACTTCGCCGCCCTGCTCACCAGCGTGAAGAGTTCGTTGGAGAAGGCCGCCATCTATCTCGCGGAGTGCCGGGTGATGGGCATCGACGTCACGGTGCCCGACGTGAACCGGTCCGAATCGGACTTCACTCCGGTCTTCGTGGCCGATGAGGAGAGCGGACGCCGGGTCCAACAGATCAGCTTTGGCCTCTCGGCCGTTCGCAACGTCGGTGAGGGCTTGGTGGACCTCATCGTGAAAGCCCGCGACGAGGGCGGTGCGTTCGCCGACTTCTACGACTTCTGCGAACGGGTCGACACCACCGTCCTCAACAAGCGGACGATCGAGTCGCTGATCAAAGCCGGCGGGTTCGACTCGTGTGGTCATCCTCGACAAGGGCTGCTCACGGTCTTCGAGCAGATCGTCGACTCGACCGTCGCCCGCCGACGTGAACGCGACATGGGGGTGATGTCACTGTTCGGTGACGTCGAGGACACCAGCACCGGCTTCAACGAGAAGGCGCGGATCCCCGACCTCGAGTTCGAGAAGAAGCAGCGGCTGGCCTTCGAGAAGGAGATGCTCGGTCTCTACGTCTCCGACCACCCACTCCTCGGCGCCGAGCGGTCGCTTCAGAAGAAGGTCGACTGCTCCCTGATGGACCTCGCTGATGTCGAGGACGGCGCAATGCGCACAGTGGGAGGGGTGATCACCAACCTCCAGCGCAAATGGACCAAGAAGGGCGACCTGATGGCCGTCTTCGTGCTGGAAGACCTCCAGTCCTCCGTCGAGGTCATGGTTTTCCCCAAATCCATGGCGGATCACGGACACAAGCTCGTCGACGACGCCGTCGTGATCGTGACCGGCCGCGTCGACCGCCGCGATGACACTCCCAAGCTGATCCCCAAGGACATCGATCTGTTCGAGCCGATCGGAGACGGGCCCCCTCCGCTTCGCATTCGCGTCACCGCGAACCAGCTGTCCGACGAGCTGATCGGAGAACTGAAGCGGCTGCTGAGCGAGTTCCCCGGTGAGAGCGACGTCTACCTGGTGATCGGGGAGCGCCAGATCGTGCGTCTGCCCGACCCCTTCACCGTCGATGTCGAATCCGGCCTCGTTGGCGAGCTACGGGTCCTGCTCGGCCCCGAAGCCATCGACATCTGACCGGGCGCGTACGCTGACCCCAAACCGAGGCCCGTGGGCGTACTTCAGGCCCAGCCGTGCGCATGTTCACCGGTGGGCCTGAAGTTCGAGCCGGTACACGGGGTCGGGCACCCGGTTTGCATTGCCCCGTCCCGGGGCGCTGAACTACTAGGGCCACTTTTGTGGATTCCAGGTAGTTCCAGCGTAGGTAGGAGTGCAATGCCGTTCGATGTCAGCACGAAGGACTGCGCCCAGCTCAACGACTCGGAGCTGGCCGAGATGGCCGACCTGTGCGCCGAGACGCCGAGCCGCTACGAGATCGGCGACCTCTCCAAGCAGGCCGAGGCGTGGGTGCTGGTGACGCAGGTCCGTGAGGGCGCCCACCTCCGTGGGTTCTCGTTCTCCACGTTGGAGCGCATCGGCGGGACGCCTGCGATCATCCTCGGTCTGGCCCACGTCCGACGGACCTCCAAGCGCGACCAGGTCCTCAAGGGGATCATGAACGACAACTACCGTCGGGCGCTCATGGCGTTCCCCGACGAGGACGTGCTCGTCGGCACCCGGCTCGCCGCCGTCGACGGCTTCGAAGCGTTCAAGGTGCTTGTCGACATCAACCCTCGGCCCGATCACAAGTCATCGGGCGAGGAGCGAGCCTGGGGTCGACGCCTCGCCAAGCGCTTCGGGATGGAAGCCGACTACGACGACAAGATGTTCGTTGCCAAGGGCAACGGCTCCTATCCACTCGTGTTCGACCACGAGTCGCTCAAACCCGAGCGCCTCGACCCCGAGATCGCCCCGTTCTTCAAGCCGCTCAACGCCAAGCGGGGCGACTGCCTCGTAGCGTTCGGCTGGATCATGGCCGAGGAGCTCCTCAAGTACAACGGGTAGCGGCGTTCTGATGGCCTCGGCCACCTTCGCTCAGGTTCGCTCGCTGCGCTCCTTCTTTCGCTGCGGTACCTCGGCGTTCTAATGGCCTCGGCGTTCTGATGGCCTCGGCCACCTTCGCTCAGGTTCGTCGCTTCGCTCCTTCTTTCGCTGCGGTACCTCGGCGGGTAGACCTTGGGGTCGATGGCGACTGACATGAGCTTCGACGACGCCCTCGCCGGGCGGCGGTCGTGTCGGTCGTACTCGGTGGACCCGGTCGAGTCGGAGGTGCTGGAATCGGTGCTGGCGGCGGCGTCGCGGGGCCCGTCGGCGGGCAACACCTGGGCGCTCGACCTCGTCGTCCTAGAAGGGCCGACCCAGACCGCCCGGTACTGGGACACGACGTTGCCGTCCGTCAAGCGGGATCAGTTCCCCTGGCCGGGGCTCCTGCGTGCGCCGGTGCTCGTGGTTCCGGTCGTCGATCCGACCGCGTATGTGCGGCGCTACGCGGAGCCCGACAAGGCCCACGCCGGGCTCGGAAATCACGAGTCGGATTGGACGGTGCCCTACTGGTGGGTCGACGGCGGGGCGGCGGTCATGGCGATCCTCCTCGCTGCGAGTGCTGCCGGGCTCGGCAGCCTGTTGTTCGGCGTGTTCGACCACGAAGTGGCCGTTGCCGAGGTGCTGGGCATCCCGCCAGACCGCCGCCTCCTGGGCACGGTTGCGCTCGGCTACCCCGACGGAGCCGACCGTCGATCCAGCTCCGGCCGGCGCCGCCGCCCCGATCCCGGTGAGTTCATCCACCACGACGGCTGGTGAGCGACTACAGTTCCCTCGCCGTTCGCCGGGCCGTGGCCCAGCCGTCACCGGGGGAGAACAATGCAGAGATTCTGGTCACGCCTCGCTGTTGAGCTCGGAAAACGAGCAGGCTTGGTCGCGCTGGTTGGCCTCATCGTCACATTGATCCTGGGGTACGGGATCACCCGCCTCTCGTTCGCGACGGGCACCGACAGCTATCTCAACGCCGACGACGAGGCCTACAAGGCCAGCATCGACTACCAGGATCGCTTTGGGGGAGAGGCGAATCTAACGGTCATCACGATGGACGAGGGCCACACGGTCACGGAGCTCCTCACGAACGAGAAGAACCGGGCCGCAATCGAGAAGGCGAGTGCCGAGCTTCGCAAGGTTCCGGGCATCCGTGGCGTCGTCGACCCGATCGTCGCCCTTCAGCTGTCCCACAACCTCATCACCATCTGTGTCGCCGACCGCCTCGCGCCCGACCCCGACGCCTCCCCCGGCGCTCCCGCCCCCTCCTGCGATGGAGATCCGGCATCTCCATCGATCGCGAACGCGCTGAACTCCGTCGCAGCGACGTCGCTGGCGCGGGCGATCGAGTCGAGCGAAGGCGAGGACCACGCTCTCCGCGAGGAGGACAACGCGATCACCTCTGGCAAGGTGCTGTCGATTCCGCCGACTGACTGGGTGATCGGCAATCCGGCGTGGACGGAGTTCCTGCTGTTCGACAACCAGGGCGAGGTGCGCCTCGCCCAGCGGCCGGTGTTCCCCGACAGTACCCACGCCATGATCCTCGCCCGGTTCGACGGCAACATGAAGGTCGACCCGGCAACGGAGGCGACGAACAAGGCGTACGACATCATCGAGGGACTCGAACTCGAGAACGCCGAGATCCGCACGACGGGCGCACCGAAGCTGCTCGTCGAGATCAACGACTACCTCCGCGGTGGAATGCTGCAGCTCGGTGGCATCGCGTTGGCGATCATGGTGCTCATCCTCCTCCTGTTGTTCGACGTGCGCTGGCGGCTCCTTCCGCTGGCGGTCATCCTCGTCGGGGTCATCTGGGCGTTCGGTACCGCTGGGTTCCTCGGCATCCCGCTGACGCTCGTCACCGTTGCCGGGCTGCCCGTGATGTTGGGCATCGGTATCGACTACGCGATCCAGATGCACGCCCGGGTCGAGGAGGAAGCGGTAATCGGGCGCTCGGGCCACCCGATCCAGGAAACGGCGCGGAACCTGGGTCCGGCGCTCCTCGTCGTCACGTTCGATGCTGTGTTCGCGTTCGTTGCACTTCAGTGGGCGAAGGTGCCGATGCTCCGCGACTTCGGACTGCTCCTGGCCATCGGCGTCGCCGTCATCTGCATTGCCTCGATCATCGTGCCGCTCGCGACGCTCGGCATTCGCGAGTACCGGCGCCCCACGCCGAAGGGCGAGTACCGGGAAGGCTGGCTGGGTCGGCTGGTCGAGAAGCTTGGCGGGCTTCCCGCCGTTTCGGCGATCCCCCTCGCGATTGCGTCGATAGCGATCTTCTTCGGCGGAATCGTCGTCGAGGAGAAACTCCACATCCAGACCGACCCGGTGAAGTGGGTGAACCCCGAATCGGAGGTGATCAGGAACCTCCAGTACGCCGAGAAGGAAGTCGGCGGCTCGAGCGAGCTCGGCGTGTTCATCGAATCCGACGACGTGTTCACCCAGCCCGTGGTCGACCACGTCGACGAGTTTGCGACCCGCTACCTGGCGGAACATCCGAAAGATCTTGTGGTCGCCTCCAGCATCGTTACGATCATCGGCGACCTGCTCGCCGTTCCCGGCACCGAGCGGGTTCACCCCGAAGCCGAGTTGGTAAAGCTGGGGTGGGAGGTCGCACCGTGCGACATCAAGTCGTCGGTGGTCAGCACGACGGCAGAGGACCCGGCCTGCCCTCAGAACGAACCGGCACCGTCGACGAGCGCAGCGGACCAGGCGTTCAACATCGCCTTCCTCACCGGCCCCGGTTCGCTGGAGCAGCGGAAGGTCATCGTCGAGGACATCCGCACGAATCAGGACCCCGAGACGGGAGATGACAAACCTCCTGCGGGCACGACGGTTACACCGTCCGGCCTCGTGGTGGTCGGAGTCGGACTGCTCGACAATCTGGAGAAGAACCGGATCCTCCTCACCTACCTGTCGATCGCTTTCGTCGGAATCTTCCTCGCCATTCGAATGAAGAGCATCGTGCGCTCGTTGCTGTCACTCGTTCCCGTGCTGATCGCGGTCGGAGTTTCGTCGTTGGTGGCTTACTGGCTGGATCTCGAACTGTCACCCATGACGGCGGTAGGGGGCCCACTGGTCGTTGCGGCGTGCACCGAGTTCACATCGCTGATCCTGCTGCGATTCGTCGAAGAGCGCGGTCGAGGACTCGATCCCAAGGAGGCCGTCGACGTCACGGGAGCCCGAACCGGAAGAGCGTTCATCGTGTCGGCGCTCACCGCCATCGCCGGTGTCGCCGTGATCTCCTTCTCCTCGATGCCGCTGCTGCGTGACTTCGGTCGTGTCGTCGGTATGAACGTCGCTGTCGCACTCCTCAGCGCGCTGGTCGTGCTCCCCCCGATGCTGGTGTGGGCCGACAAGTGGGGCCTGGTGTCGAAGGGCATGATCAAACCGCAGGAACCGATGATTCCCGTCGAGCCCGACGGGAAGGCGCACGGGTAGCAGCGGGGTGAACGTCGACGCTGAGTCCCCGACGAAGGCCGAGGCTGCGACGGACTCCACCCGTGCGCGGATTCTCGCGACGGTCATCGAAACCCTCGAGCAGGGCGGAGAGCAGGCGGTGAGGATTCGAGACGTCGCTGCGTCGGTCGGGATCGCTGTCGGGGCGGTGTACCACCACTTCGACGGCCGGGAAGGCCTCATCGCTGCTGCTCGGGTAGCGCAGTTCGAGCGAGTGCTCGGCGGTGACGTCGAGGCAATCAGGGATCTGGTCCAACGCTCGGCGACTGTCGACGAACTCCGGGCAGGAATGCACTTCCTCACCCGTGCCGCCCACAGTGAGGCCCGCGCCCCGTTGCGCCGGCTCCGTGCCGAGGTCACCGGCGTCGCTCGCCACAGCCCCACGTTGGCGGCGGCGTTGTCGGAGACGCAGGATCGTCGCACCAGCGAGCTGGCTGACTCGGTGGCGGTCGCTCAATCGGCTGGGCTGGTTCGACCAGAGCTTGACCCTCGGTCAGTCGCGACGCTGCTGCAGGCCGTCACCCTCGGACTGGTGCTGAACGACATCAACCTGGCGCAGCCAGTTGACGAGGAATCGTGGTTCGAGTTGATCGACTATCTGTATGAAGGCCTGTTGACCGTCTCGTAGCCGACGTGAAGACACGTCGGTGTCTGCAGGGTGGTCAGCGAGGTGACGGACTGTCGGGGGAGCCACAGCTGGTCGGTGCGGGGAGGCCGGCGAATCGATCCAACACCCACTGGCGGGTCGCGGGGTAGGTGTCGCCCACGACTCCGCTGTGCCCGCCTGATGCGTTCAGCCAACGCAGCGTCGGCTCGCCACGTCCGCACGTTCGACCCTTGACGACCGCTGACATCACCTCAGGCACGGTTCGGTCGTCCACGGAGTGAACGAGAAGGAGTGGTCCGGTGCCCGCAGTCATCCCCGGCTCCGAGCGGTCGAGGAGGGTCCGCCACGGCTCGACGGCGTTGGGGGGCGCGACGACGACGTTGGAGGCACCGAAGAGCATCAAAGCCTGATCGACGTGAAGTTTGCAGCCCTTCTCGATCGTCTGGTCGATGGCGCTGATCGCCTCCGGAACCAGGATGTCGGACAGTCGGGCGTCCGGATGCCGGGAGGCGATGCCGGCGAGGGTCAGGGCTGCGAAGCCCTTCGGTTGAAGTGTGAGAATCGCGGTGAGGGAGTCCCTCAGCAGCGCCGGCGGGGCGATGGCGACAGTACCGACCAGTCGCCGTTGGGGCGAGCGCGAAGCCGCCAGCTCCCGTGCGAACAAGGCGGCGTGCCCTCCCTGGGAGTGACCCCACACGGCGTAGTCGCCGGAGAGAAGGACGCCGGGGAGCTGCGCCGCCGCCTCGACGATGTCGACGACGGAGCTCCCCTCGGTCGCACCGTCGAGGTACGGGTGCAGTCCGGGAGTGCCGAGGCCGGGGTAGTCGGTGGACGCGACGACGAACCCGTCGGCGACCATCGGGTCCGGCACCGGGAGGTAGTCGAGGGCGCGTGAGGGAGCGCAGTGGTCGGCCGACCCCGTGGTGCCGTGGGCCCACGAGATGGTCGGCCACCCAGCAGCAGGCGGCGCTCCGGCCGGAACGCGAACCATACCCGTGACAACCTCGGAGACGTCCGCTGCTGCTCCGGACGTGTACATGACCCGCCACAGGGATCCTGGCGCACCGGGCAATGGATCAAGGCGCTGAAAGCGCAGCAGCGTTCCCGGCGTGGTGCCGGCCGCCGGAGGTGGGTCCGCGTAGAGGTCGGCCCCGCCGGGTATTTCGACAGCACTGGGGATCGCCGTAGCGGCCGGAGCGACCGTGGTTGTGGTCGAGTTCCCGGGTGTCGTCGAGGTTGAGGTTGAGGTTGAGGTCGACGTTGAGACCGGTGTCATGCTCGTAGCCGCATCGGCCGGACGAGCAGCCCGCACCGGTCCGTTGTCGCAGCCGGCGCTCATCACAACGATGACGGCGGCAGCCACTGCTCGGCCGCGGCGGAGCGGCGACCTCACAGCGCAGGGAGTCCGATGGGGTTCGGGTACGGGATCATTCCCGACCGGGCGGCGATCGTCGCTACCGGACGCAGCACGGTCCGCAGCAGGTCGAGGCCGGTCTCGGTGAGCCCTTCCTGATAGGGCTGCCATGCGATCTCGTCGGTGGCGGCCTCGACCTGAGCGTGAAGGATGTGGGCTGCTTCGGTCGGCGAGCCGTTGTCATCCAACAGGCCCCGTCCCCCGAGACGGTCGACGGCCTCATCCCATTCGGCTTCGGTCCACCCGCGTGCCTGCCGAAGGTGCTCTGCGGTCGCGGCCGCGGGGTTGATGGCCGACGCCAGGATGAGGGACTCGATCCCGCGCAGGTCGAACGCGACGAGCGCGGCGACATGCCCGTCGCCGCGGTGCTCGCGCAGCGTGGTTGCCGCTTGCCAGAGTCGCTCGACGGGATCGGTGCGTGGCGGCAGAGACTGATTCGCCAAGGCGAGCACTCGACCATCGCAACGAGCGGCGGCCGCCGCGGACTCCAGCATCGGCACCGCTCGGCGCGCGTGTTCGTCCACCTCGGGGTCGATCTGGCGGAGCGCGATGGCCGCCGCAGCGGCGCGTGCGTCGATGATGGCGTCCGGTGTCGACCGCTCCCACGCGTTCGGCAACGCGCGCCGAACCAGGGAAGGGGCGAAGTTGTAGAAGGTCGCCTCGACGAGCGTTGCGGACGCTGTGCCCATCGGCGCGCTGCGGGCAGCGAAATAGCCCATCCAGAAGCCTTTCATGCCGGCCTCGGCCATGGCGTCACGACACGCGGGAGCGAAGTAGGTGATCGCGTGGACCGGCTCGATCAGCTGCCACATGCGGCGGCTCGGTGCATGCGTTGGATCGACGGTCGTCGAATCGGCGGGCATGAGCGATGTCTAGCGCCGGAGACCGGGATTCGTCGGGTGGATCGACGGAAACGGCTGCGACGGGTTCACGACGTAGATGCGGTCTTGGGTGAACAGCCCCCGCAACATGGAGCCTGCCTCGGGGGTGTCGACGACCCCGAGTGACTCCCAGATCGCCTTGGCGTCGGGGTTCACCATCCCGTCGACCTCGATGGAGGTGCCGTAGCAACCGGTCTCAGCGATCACCCAGCCGTAGTCACGGAGCGCGACAGCGAACACCCGAGCCGTCGATCTCAGCGGCTCAGCGTAACCCCGTTCGGTGAGCCAGGCCTCGATCTCTTCGTCGCTCACGTCGAGAGCGAACCGCATGCCTTCGGGCACCGTCTTCTGCCGGTAGGCCGGCGTGCTCGGCTGGTTGTTGGCACCGCAGTCGGTCGGCGCCTTGTCGAACCACTCGATCCGTGTCGCCGGCGGGACATAGAACCCACACGTTGAACCGGCGGCGTCGGTGGCCATCTGGGCTGCATCACAGGGCGGCCCGAACATCGTGTTGAACACGGTCATCTCGAGCGCGTGTTCGATGACCCCGGCCCGAACCTCGTAGGGCGTCGTCACGAGGGCGAGTTTGGGGATGCCCATTCCCCGCCCGTTCTGGGTGCTGTTCCACGTGCGGTAGTCCGCCACGGTGCCGTCCTCGTTCACGAGCTTCGATGCGCCGCCGACGCAGATGTCACTGAACGGCGTGAAGCCCGACGCCAAGTTGGCGAGACCGAGGCATGTCGAGGGGTTGTTGCGCTGATACGCCCACACGACCCAGTGCTCACCGGTGTCGGGATTCGCCATCAGGATCATGGCGTCGCTGCCATTGGCCTCGCGCCAACTCTCGTTCCACGGGATCTCGATCGAGTACCCGGGCTCAGGTGGGTAGCCGAAGTCGGCGAAGTAGGCACGCTTGGTCCCCGTCGCGGTACGTGCGTCGTAGATCGGCGTCGAGTAGTCCCGGAACTGGATGTAGATGTCGTCGCGCTGGGTGGGGTCGTTCCACGCTCCGTAGTTGGAGTACTTCCAGAACCGCTCGGCGTACTCGGCGTACTCGGTGGATCGACCGAGCTCCGACACCGGCCGATTCCAGGCCACTTCCGGCGCGAAGGGACGACGGAGGTCGAAGGCGGACGCGCCCCCCGGAAGCGTCGGCGGAGGCCCTGTCGGTCCGGTCGTCGGTGGCGCCACGGACTGCTGGGCGTTGTTCCGCGTCACCACGGCGACGGCGAGGACGAGCAGGAGCACAGCGGCTCCGACGGCGAGGACGATCCTGGTGCGAGAACGCATGGCCGAACCGTCAGGGACCCGCGAGCTGATCGGTCAGATCAGCCGCGTTGTCGACCGGCAGGCGGCACTCCTGGCCTTCACACACGTAGGCGAATCCGTCGGCACGATCAGCCCACAACGACCCTTCGCCTCGCTCACCCCACGCGAGCACCACCGACGGACGCCACGCCGATCGAACCACGCCGACGAGGTCGGGTCGATCACCGGGAACGACGACCTCGCGGATGCCTCCGGCGTCGAGCTCGACCGCCGCCAGAAGGTTGGCGAACGCGAGGGGCGAGTCAGCGGCGACGGTTCCGAGCAACGACAGCAGATCGTGCGCGGCGGAGGTGAACCGCTCGGTGGTCGGGTCATCCGCCGAGCCGAGAGCTGCGAGGCGAAGCAGCGCGACAGCGGCGGTTGACGCTGCCGACGGAGTCGCGTTGTCCATCAGGTCCTTCGGGCGGGCGACGAGCGCCTCGGCATCGTGTGCCGTGGTGTACAGCCCACCGTGGACGGTGTCCCAGTAGTGGTCGAGGAGGAGGACGGCAGTCGCTCGGGCCTCCTCCAGCCAACGCAGCCGGCCGGTCGCCTCGTAGAGGCGGGTGAACCCGTCGACGAGCGTCGCATGATCGTGGGCGTACGCGGCGTGGCGGGCACCACCGTGGGTCTGCCAACTGCGCCTCCACCGGCCGTCGTCGCCTTTGAGCTCCCGGCACAGGAACTCGGCCAGATCGATCGCGGCGTTGAGCCACTCCGGTTCGTCGCAGGCCGAAGCCGCCTCGGCCAGCGACGCGAGGAGAAGCCCGTTCCATTCGGTGAGGATCTTGTCGTCGAGCCCCGGGCGCGAACGGCGCTCGCGGTGCTCGAACAGGACGCGTCGTGCGTCGGCCATCTCCGGGTCGTCGCTGTCGGCGCCGAACGCGCCGATCGGTAGGAAGAGGATGTTGGATCCGCCGGCCGCGCTCGGCTCGAAGTTGCCGCTTCGGGTGACGCCGTAGCGGGCGACGAACGCCGTGGCCGCCGGTTCACCGAGCGACTCGGTGAGCACGTCGGTCACCTCATCGAGAGACCAGACGTAGAAGGTCCCTTCTTCGCTGTGGCCGGTCGCGTCGAGGGAATCGGCGTCCTCCGCCGAGAAGAAGCCGCCGGCCGGGTGGCGAAGATCCCGCAACAGGTAGGAGATCGTCTCCTCCACAACTCGCCGGTACGAGGCATTGCCGGTGAGCTGCCACGCGTGCAGATAGGGGCGGAGCAGGAGTGCGTTGTCGTACAGCATCTTCTCGAAGTGGGGAACGAGCCACGCCTCATCGACGGAGTAGCGGGCGAAACCTCCGCCGAGATGGTCGTAGATACCACCGGCACACATGGCGTCGAGCGAGTGCAGCGCCGTGCCGAGTGCGTCGCTCGACCCGGTCCGGAGGTGCTGGCGGAGGAGGAAGTCGAGCGACATCGACTGGGGGAACTTCGGAGCGCCCCCGAAGCCACCCCACCGATGATCGTGTTGACCGATCAGTATCGCCTCGGCGCGAGCGAGTGCCTCGATTCGGGGGCGATTGCCGTCGACGGTCAGGTTGGGCCGACGACGGAGGTGCTCGGTGAGCTGGTCTGCCTGGTCCTCGACACCGTCGCGGCGGTGACGCCAGGCGTCGTCAATCGCCTCGCACAGTTGCATGAACGTGGGGCCGTTTCCACGACGGGTCTTCGGGAAGTACGTGCCGCAGAAGAACGGTCGGCCGTCATGATCCATGAACACCGTCATCGGCCAACCGCCGTGGCCGGTCATCGCCTGGGTGGCCTCCATGTACACGGCGTCGACATCGGGGCGTTCCTCGCGATCGACCTTGACGTTGACGAAGAGCCGGTTCACCAGCTCGGCGGTTTCGGTGTCCTCGAACGATTCGTGAGCCATCACGTGGCACCAGTGACACGCCGAGTAGCCGACGGACAACAGGATGGGTCGATCGGTGGTGCGGGCGACTTCGAACGCCTCGGGACCCCACGGATACCAGTCCACGGGGTTGTCGGCGTGCTGGCGGAGGTAGGGACTGGTTTCGTCCTGGAGCCGGTTCACGGCGAGGACGCTACCCGGGCCTGACCGGAGACCCGGTGGCGGGGCGCGCCCGGCGGTCTCAGGCGGGAGGCAAGATGAACACGAGGTGAACGACAGGTAGCCTTCCGCTCGGTCTAACGCGGTCGATGTGGGGGTGTGGTGGACAGACGGAGGTTCCTGGCTTCGATCGCGGCGGCGACCGTCGCTGTCGCGTGTACGTCTGACGACGAGTCTGCGGGCCCCGAAGGCGAGTCCGTCGGGGGGTCGACGACAGCGCCGGCTCAACGCGTCGAGCCGGCCACTCCAGCTGCGAGCCCCGGACTTGCGGCGGGGAGCTTCGCCCTGGGGGTTGCGAGCGGCGATCCGCTCCACGATCGCGTGCTGTTGTGGACCCGGCTCGCTTCCGCACCGACCGTCGTTGGCGCCGGCTCGCCGACGACCGATGTCGAGGTGGCCTACGACGTCGCAACCGACGAGGAGTTCGCCGAGCTCGTGGCGTCCGGCGTCGCCACCGCGAGCGCTTCGCTCGCACACTCGCTCCACGTCGACGTCGTCGGGCTGCGCCCCGCCACCTGGTACTTCTACCGCTTCCGCGCCGGCGACCAGACCAGCCCCGTCGGCAGGACCAGAACGCTTCCCGACCCAAGCGGCGACATCGACCGTCTCCGGTTCGTGTTCGCCTCCTGCCAGGACTATCAGTGGGGTCACTACGCCGCGTGGAAGCACGCCGCGGCCGAGCAGGACCTCGACGCCGTCGTCTTCCTCGGGGACTACATCTACGAGACGAACCTGGGTGATCTGTCGCCCGCGAAGACTGGCGAGCGGGTGTGGGCCAACGGTGCCGCGCTCACGCTCGACGACTACCGGCAGCGGTACGCCCAGACCCGGAGCGACCTGTCGTTGCAACAGGCTCACCACGCGGTGCCGTGGCTGACCGTGTTCGACGACCACGAGGTGGCCGACAACTACGCCGGCGACGTCGGCCACTACGACGGAGGCGAGCCCAAGAGCCGCGACCGTCGGCTCGCCGCCTATCAGGCGTGGTACGAGCACACACCAATCCGAATCGACCCCGAGCCGACGTCGTTCGACGACCTGTCCGTGCACCGGTCGGCGCAGTTCGGCGCCTTGGCGACCCTGTTCGCGATCGAGACCCGCCAGCACGCTGATCCACCGCCGTGCCGCGCAGACTCGGCGGCGGGCTCGACGATCGCCTCGCTCGGCGATGAAGGGCCGGACTGCGCCGAGAGCGTCGATCCACAGCGAACCAACCTCGGAGCGGAGCAGGAGGAGTGGCTCACCACCGGGCTCGCCGACTCCTCGACCACGTGGAACATCATCTGCAACCCGCTGATGCTCGCGGGGCTCAACGTCGGAACCGCCGATGCACCCGAACACACCCGGGACACGTGGGACGGTTACCCGCTCGTGCGGCAGCGTCTGCTCGACGGCATCGTGTCGGCTGACGTTCCCAACCCCGTGATCGTCACCGGCGACTGGCACGCCAGCTTCGTGCTCGATGTCAAAGCGGGCCCCGACGGCGACACGATCGCACCGGAGTTTCTCGCGACATCGATGACCACCGTCAACTTCGCTGAGGACTACAGCGCTGCCAACCCCCATGTTCGGTACTTCGACGGAACCCACCACGGCTACGGGCTGGTTACTGTGACGGCCGACGAACTGGTCTGCGAGTTCAAGTACATCGCCGACGTGTGGGATCCCGACAGCCCGATCGAACAGGTCGACCGCTGGCGAGTGGCCGCCGGCAGCCCCATCGCCGAACCCGCCTGAACGGCGCTGACTGTCGCGCTCATCGGCGCGCCCACCTTGGAGAGCTTGTACGAGCGACGACCGCTCGTGTTCTCCCGGGTCCAACCTCGTCGATCGACTCCGCGTCCGTCGGTGTGCAGAAGCCTGCTGCCACACGGTTATCGCCGGCGCAAGGGGGGACGTCCCCCATGGCCAACGACCCGAGCGGGCCTCATGCTCGGGGTCATGGATGTGAGGTTTGAGCGGTGAGACAGGGTGCCGATGTCGACGCGCTGCGCTTGCTCGCCGCGGCGCTCGAGGACAGCGGCGGTCGGCTCGCTGCGTTGCACGCGGAACTGTCCGGAGCGATCGCGTCGGTGATGTGGCGTGGAGGCGACGCCGATCGGTTCAGATCCGAGTGGGCCGCGCAGCAGGGCAGCGCGGCGGCCGTCGCTCGACGACTCGTCGCGGCCGGTGCCGGAGTTCGCGTCGACGCGGACCAACAGGCGCTCGTCAGTTCCCCCAGTTCCATCAGCGTCGGCAGCTCCAGTGGACTCACCGCGTTGGTCGACGCCCCGCGCCGGCTGCTCGATCCGGCCCCGGCTCGGGTTCGCTGGTACGACGTCGAGATCGAGGGAGTCTCGGGTGTTGCCGCTTCTGCCGGAGTCGAGCTCCGGGTCGAGGAACTCGCCGACGGTCGATCGAGGATCGTCGAGACTGCCTCGGCGGGGCTCGGCGCTGGACGTGACGGCGGCGGAACGTTCGGGGTGGCACTCGGCGATCGGGGGTGGGCGATCGGCGGCGACGGAGAGGCCGCGATCAGTGGAACGGTCTTCGGAGAGACCACCTGGATTGTGCCGACGTCCGACGTCGACGCGTTCGTCGCACATCGAGCGGCGGAGCTCGCTGTTGGGGAGGGTGAGACGGCGGCAGCGCAGGGCGCGCTCCGCGCCGTTCCGTTCCTCGGATTCGTCGCAGGGGCGGTCGGCGCGGGACCGATCCTCGACACACTCAGCTATCGACCGCCAGCCCCCGTTTCCCGGGGCCTGGCCGTCGGGATCGACGGGCGGGCAGCGGCCGTCGGGTCCGGAGCGACGGCCTCGGCCGGTGCCTCACTGTCGAGCGCAGTGGTTGCGGGGGCGACGGTCGACCGACGTACGGGCGTCACGACGGCCCGGTTGGCCGGGGAGTTCGCCGGCGCCCTCTCGGCGACAGGGCTCGGAAGATCCCTCGACGGCGGCGCGGCGACGGCGGCCTCGCTGACGATCGACGCATCAGGTCGGCCGACGATGCTCCTCCTCGAATCGACGTCGACATCGACTTCGAGCACGGTCGACGTGCGAACACGGGTGGCGGTCGACCTCGCAGCGCCAGCGGTTCGTAATCGGGCTGAGGCGTTCCTCGCTCATGTCCGTTCCGGCCGGATCGACGATGCGGCTGCGGTCCTCGAGGAACTGGGCCATATCGGGCTCTTGGACTCCGAGGTCTCGGTCGACCGCTACGCCGAGCTGGAATCCCGCCGCTACGGCATCGACGTGCCACTCGGTTCTGCCGGGGTGACCTACCGCGAAGTCGCGCTGCGACGGTGAACCGCTCCCGTCAGATCTCGCGTCGGCGCAGCTTGCCGAGCGGGGTGCGCGGAAGCGACGGGGCGAACTCGACCGCACCCGGGGCGCACCAGGCCGGCAACTCGGCCCGAACCAGGTCACGGAGAGCCTCCAACGGCGGGAGGTCGTCAGGATCGGTCGGGACTATCACCGCAGTGACCTGTTGGCCCCACTCGGCGTGAGGGCGGCCGACGACGGCGGCCTCTGCAACGCGTGCGTCGGCTGTCAGCAGTCGCTCGACGGGGTCGGGCCAGACGTTCTCCCCGCCGGAGATGATGAGGTCGTCGGCCCGGCCGGCGACGGTCAAGCGTCCCGTCGTCGGATCGACCGACCCCACGTCGCCCGTTCGGTACCAGCCGTCGGAGTCCAACGGATCGGTCCCGTCGCGGTAGCACCGGAGCATCGTCGGACCTGAGATGGAGATGCCGCCGTCGTGGTCGATGCGAAGCCCCACCCCGTTGAGAGGAAGACCGTCGTAGACGACCCCTGCGCCAGACTCGGTCATGCCGTAGGTCGCGACACAGTTCGCCGGTCGATCGTCGGGGATCGCAGACCCGCCGAGGAGGACACGGCGGAACAACGATGGATCGATGCGGCGAAGCGTCGTGGGGACAAGCGACACGTGGGTCGCCCCGGCCAGCGCTGCGAGCTCGACGTCGGCGGCATCGAACCTGGGGTGGACCACGAGCCCCGAGCCCGTCACGAGCGCTCGCACGATCACCGAGAAACCGCCGATGTGATGAAGCGGCAGGCAAGCCAACCATGTCGCGTCTGCCTCGACCCCGAGGTACGTCGTCGAGGCGAACGCCGCGAACTGGAGTGCGTCGTGGGTGAGAACGACACCCTTCGGCATCCCGGTCGTTCCGCTCGTCGCAATCACCGCAGCATCCCCGTCCTCACACGGGTCGCCATCGAGTCTTCGCCGGCTGCCGTCTGACTCGATGATCGCGGTCGGTCGGAGAGCGGTGAGCACGTTTCGGCTCCACGAGCGGGGGAGGCGAGGGTCGAGCGGCAGCACGGCGTCGCCCGAGTCCCAGACTCTGCGAACCGCATCGACGAACCCGGGGCCACCAGCGAGATCGATCGCGACGAGTTCTGTCACAGGCCGAGGGTAACCTGAGCGAACGGCCTCCTCCGATGGGTGTCAGACCCACAAGGCCGTCGAGGGGGTTGATGAAGATGGTCGACGAGCAACAGCCGCTTGAAGGGCAGCCGATCGAGACGCCGTCGGTGGCGCAAGCTCGGGCCTCGATCGCCCAGGCGCAGGAAGCGCTGGTGTCCGCCGCTGCGGCGCTCCCCGGTTCGACCGATCCCGACGCCGAACCCCGTCGTCGTGTCGATTGGAGTGCTCCGATCGCGCTGGCCGGTGCCGCCTCGTTGGGTGCGGGCGCGGTCCACGCAGCTGCCATCGGGGCACACGCCGAGCACACCTCGGTCGTGAAGGTGTTCACGGTGATGGCGGTGCTTCAACTCCTGTGGGGCGCGCTCGTTCTGGTCCGACCGGCCCGTTGGCTCTCGGCGGCCGGCGTGGCGTTGGGCGGAGCCGCGGTGGTGGGTTGGATCATGGCCAAGACCTCGGGCATCTCGTGGGTCGACGGCCTGCAGGACGCAGAGCCGGTTCAGTGGTCCGACGGGCTGTGCGCTGCGCTCGCTGCCATCGCCGGAATCGGTGCGGGTGTTCACCTCCTGGTCGGCAGCGAGACGCGGGCGGACGGCATCCAACGTGGGAGTACCCCGTCGTTGCGCCGGTTGGCCCTCGGTGGAGCTGCAGCGATTGCGGTCCTCTCGCTCACCGGCATGAACGCAGCCGCGTCGCACAGCCATGCGGGCTCCGACCACCACGGAAGCGACGAGGCGACCGGCGACGGGCATGGGCACATTGACGACGGTGAAACACATGCCGAGGGGACCCATGACGACCCGGTGGACGGTGAGACAGTTGGCGCAGAATCGTCCGGCGCCGCTCACGGCGAGCACGGCGCGACAGCGGCCGTCGCCCCGGTGCCGTACGACCCCGAACTTCCCATCGATTTGGGTGGCGTCGAGGGCGTGACCCCTCAACAACAGGCGCGCGCCGAGAACCTCGTTGCGATCACCCTGGCTCGACTTCCGCAGTTCGCCGACTACACGACGCTCGAGGCGAAGGGTTATCACTCGATCCAGGACGGCGGCACCGGAGCCGAGCACTACATCAACTGGAACTACATCAACGACGGGCGCGAGCTGGATCCGGACTATCCCGAGTCCATCGTGTTCGACACCACCGGCCCGGAGAAGAAGCTGGTGTCGGCGATGTTCTTCGCCGAGGGTGGCGTCGACCTGGACCACGTGCCCGACATAGGTGGGAAGCTCACGCAGTGGCACATCCACAACGACCTCTGTTTCACCGAGTCGAACCCCCCGCGGGTGGCCGGGTTGACCGACGGAGCCGGCAACTGTCGTCCCGGCCTCCGCACCCTCGGCAATCCTGTGCCGATGATCCACGTCTGGATCACCCCGCACAAGTGCGGTCCCTTTGCTGCGCTCGAAGGTATCGGCGCCGGGCAGGTCAAGGCAGGCGACACGAAAGCCTGCGACACCGCTCACGGCTCCAGTCACTGACGCCCCAGTCACTGGCCGGCGGGGCTGGTGGATAGTGTCGGGGCGATGAGCACACCCCCTCCCCGTCCCCACGTCACCCGAGGTGGGCCGGTGACCCCCGCACGCCCCATCGGTGACATCACCGACCCCACGCGCAACACCATTCGCCCGGCCCTCGACTGGGAGTCGTTGCCCGACACGACCCACCCCGATCACCCCGTCGACTGGCGCGACATCCGTTACGAAATCGGGTTCCCCGCCGACACCAACGGCGGTATCGCCAAGATCACCATCAACCGTCCGGAGGTACGCAACGCGTTCCGTCCGCAGACGTTGCAGGAGCTGCAACGGGCGTTCGACATCGCTCGTGACGACCCTCGCGTGGGGGTCATCATCCTGTGCGGTCACGGCGACTACGCGTTCTGTTCGGGTGGCGATCAGCGCATCCGAGGCAACGACGGTTACATCGGCGACGACGCCGTCGCCCAGCAGGGGATCGGCCGGCTCAACGTCCTCGACCTCCAGATCCAGATTCGACGCACCCCCAAGCCCGTGGTCGCGATGGTGGCCGGCTACGCCGTTGGTGGCGGTCACGTCCTGCACGTCGTGTGCGATCTCTCGATCGCCGCCGACAACGCCATCTTCGGCCAGACCGGGCCCAAGGTCGGCAGCTTCGACGGCGGCTACGGTTCCGGTCTGCTCGCCCGCAACATCGGCCAGAAGCGCGCTCGCGAGATCTGGTTCCTGTGCCGCCAGTACGACGCCGTGCGGGCGTACGAGATGGGTCTCGTGAACCAGGTCGTCGAGCTGGAGGCCCTCGAGGAGGAGACGGTGCAGTGGTGCACCGAGATGCTCGACATGTCGCCGATGGCGCTGCGCATGGTGAAGGGTTCGTGCAACGCGGCCGACGACGGTCTCGCCGGCATCCAGCAGCTTGCCGGTGATGCGACGCTGCTCTTCTACCAAACCGAGGAAGCGCAGTACGGGCGTGACTCGTACAAGAACAAGGAGAAGCCCGACTTCTCCCGGTTCCCCCGGCGGCCGTGAGCGGTGGCCCAGAACCGGTGGGTGCTCGGCGCCCGTCCGCGCACGCTGCCCGCCGCGGTCGTGCCGGTGCTCGTCGGTACCGCGTGCGCGTGGGAAGCCGCTGGCGAACGGCATGCGCAGGTCGACTGGCTGAACGTCGTTCTGGCCATGATCGTGGCGCTCGCGCTACAGGTCGCCACGAACTACGCCAACGACTACAGCGACGGCAAACGGGGCACCGACGATCCGTCCAAACGCGTCGGGCCGCCCCGATTGGTCGGCAACGGTCTCGCCACTGCCGACGAGGTCAAGTCGGCGATGCTGCTTGCGTTCGGCGTGTCGGGCCTTGCCGGCGGCGTGCTGGCGCTGCGGGTCGGATGGGAGCTGATTCCCGTCGGTGTCGCCGCGATCCTCGCCGGCTACCTCTACACCGGTGGGCCCAAGCCCTACGGCTATCTGGGGCTGGGGGAGGCGTTCGTGTTCGTCTTCTTCGGCGTGGTGGCAACGGTGGGGTCGACCTACGTTCAGGTGGAGCGGGTCACTTGGTTGTCGGTCGGCTGCTCGGTCATGGTCGGGAGCCTGGCGACGGCGTTGCTGGTGGTCAACAACCTGCGTGACATCCCCGGCGACACGATCTCGGGTAAGCGCACGCTGGCGGTCAAGCTGGGCGACCAGCGAACGCGGATCCTCTACTGCGTGCTGTTGACCCTCCCCTTTCTGGTGTTGCCGATCGTCGCCGGGCTCGGTGGACGACCGGTGGCGAGTCTCGCGTTCGCCGCCGTCATGGTGGCCGGCAAACCGGTGCAGGCGGTGCTGGGAGGCGCGAAGGGTGCGGAGTTGATCCCGGTTCTCGGAGCGACGGGCAAGGTGCAGATGGCTTTCGGGGTGCTCCTCACTGTTGGACTGATCATCTCCACCTACATCTGATCCCGTGACCCCTGAGCTGGGTGTTCGACCGTGGAGTCAGGGGCGGTCGAGGAAGGCCGTGATCAGGTCGGCGGTGGCGGCGGGTTGTTCGAGGTGGACGGTGTGGCCCGCTGACCCGACGATGGCGAGCGTTGCGTTCGGTCCGATGCCGGCGACCATGCGTTCGGCGAGCGCGGAGAACTTGTGGTCGAGTGCACCGGCGACGACGAGCACCGGCATCGACAGCTCCCCGAGCCGCGACCACAAGGACTCCTGGGATCCCGTGCCGCATCGCCGCAACGACATCGCGAGGCCGTGCGCGGAGTTGGCGCGCCGCTCGTCGACGTAGCGGCTACTCGACGGCAACGTCGCAAAGAGGGGGAGCGCGAGCCACTCGTCGACGAACTGTTCGACACCGACCTCCTCGATGTGGGCTGCGAGCGCTTCGTCTGATCGTCGGCGGGTGTCGCGCTCGTTGTCGTCGTCGATCCCCGCCGTCGCGCTGATCAGCACGAGTCGCTCGACCCGCTCGGGAGTGGCGAGCGCGGTGTGGAGGCCGATTCGCCCGCCCATCGAGTAGCCGACCACTGCCGCGGGGACTTCGGGATCGATGGTGGCGCCGATCAGATCCGCGGTCGTCCAGAGGTCCGCCTCGACGGCACCTGCGGCGCCGTGACCAGGTAGGTCGACGGCCACGACGTCGCGACGAGCGTAGAGGGCCGCTTCGAGTCGGCCCCAACAGCGCCGGTTCTGCCCGAACCCGTGCAGGAGGACGACGGGCGGACGTGTGTGTTCCATCGCCGTCGGACCGTAGTCGTAGGCTCAGCGGCCATGGCCGACCCCCAGACGACCGACGCAGCGCCCGGCCAGAACGTCGGGATCACCTTCTGCGCGACCCTGGTCGATCAGTGGGTTCGGCTGGGGGTGCGGCACGCCGTGGTGTCGCCGGGTTCCCGCTCCACGCCGTTGGCGCTTGCATGTGCCGAGCATCCCAGCCTCCGCACCGACGTTCATCTCGACGAACGGTCGGCGTCGTTCATCGCGCTCGGAATCGGCAAGGCGACGGGCGTTCCGGCGATCCTCGTCACCACCAGCGGCACTGCCGCAACGCACCTCCACGCTGCGGTCGCCGAGGCGCACCAGGCGGCGGTGCCGATTCTGGTGTGCACCGCCGACCGTCCACCGGAGATGCAGGGGGTGCATGCTCCTCAGACGATCGACCAGACGAACCTCTACGGGAAGGCCGTCCGGTGGTTCGTCGAGCCCGGCCCCCCGACCGTGGAGTACCGGGGATCGTGGCGACATCTTGCGACCGACGCGTTCATCGCAGCCGGCGGGACCGACCCCGGACGTCCCCCCGGGCCGGTGCACCTCAACCTGGCTTTTCGAGAGCCGCTCGTCGGACCGCGTGGCGAGCTGCCCGATCCGATCGACGTACGTCTCCCGTCGTCGGCGAGGTGGGGGTTGCCCGACGAGCAACTTGGTGCGCTGCGCCGGGCGATGGGCGGTCGTCGGGGCGTGATCGTCGCTGGCGATCGTGCCGCTCGGTCGGTCGAAGAGGCCGATCGGCTGCTCGACCTCGCGGCCGCGTTGGGATGGCCGGTGTTCGCCGATCACCTGTCGAATGTCCGGCTGACCCACCCTTCGGTGGTCACGTCGTTCGACTCGTTGCTGCGTGTCGACGCCCTCGCAGACGAGTTCCGCCCGGAGTTCGTGTTGCGGATCGGCGGGCTGCTCGCATCGCGGGTGACCAACGAGTGGCTGGCCCGATCTGGTGCGACGCAGGTGGGTCTTGACCGGTGGGGCATCATCCCCGATCCGGACCACGTCCTGTCCGAGCGGTTCACCGTCGACATCGCGACCGTCCTCGCCCAAATGGAGGGCGTGGAGCCGGCACCTTCAGGGTGGGGTCCCCGTTGGGAACGGGCCGAGCACACAGCGCGGACGGCGATAATCGGGTCCCTGAGCTCCGAACCGGTCGTCGTCCAGGCGGCACATTCGGCGGCCGCGGGCGGGAGTCTGGTCGTGTCGTCGTCGATGCCGATCCGGGACCTCGAGTGGTACGGACCACGCTGCGATGCGACCGGCGGAGGTCGCACCGCGGTCTACGCGAACCGAGGGGCCAACGGCATCGATGGCGTGATCTCGACGGCGGTCGGCGTCGCGCTCGGGTCGAAACTGCCGACCGTCTGCGTGATCGGTGATGTCGCATTTCTCCACGACACCAACGGCCTCCTCGGGATCGGCCGGCGCGAGCTCCCGTTGCTCATCATGGTCATCGACAACGACGGGGGAGGGATCTTCTCGTTCCTCCCGCAAGCGTCGGCGCTGGATCATGAGCGCTTCGAGCAGCTGTTCGGCACTCCCCACGGCGTGCAACTCGGCGGTCTCGCCGCTGCACACGGGCTCGATTGGGTGATGGCCTACGGCGGCGCTGATCTCGACGCGATCCTCCGAAAGTGGCGGGACTTACCCCGCCCCCTGGTCGTGGTGGTGCGGAGTGGCCGGGCGCGTAACGCGGACGATCATCGCAGCACCAACGAGGCGGTGCGCGCCGCTGTGCTCGCGCTCGGAACTGAAGAGGCCGGCGGCCGCGGCGAGCGGGCCGGTGGGCCTGCTACAGACGGGTGATCACTCCGAGGGTGGATGCGAACTTGGCCTGCGTCTCCGCCAGTTCGCTGAACGGGTCGCTGTCGGCCACGACTCCGACTCCGGCGAACAGCCGTGCCTCGACCCCCTCGATCGACGCGGCGCGGAGACCCACGGCCCACGCTCCGTTGCCGGCGGAATCGACCCAGCCGACCGGCCCGCCGTATCGGCCGCGACCTGAGGGTTCCAGCTCGGCGATGAGGTCCAGCGCCGGCTGACGGGGGAAGCCTCCGACCGCCGGCGTCGGATGGAGCGCCGCGACGAGGTCGAGCACCGACGCGGGCGGGTCGCTCAGCCGGCCTTCGACCATGGTCGCGAGGTGTTGCACGGTGCCGGCGGCGACGACGGCGGGGTCTGGCGCTGCGTCAACGAAGCTCGTGAAGCCCAGGAGCGTGTCGAGCACCATGTCGATGGTGATGCTGTGCTCGTCGCGGTTCTTGGCGGAGTGCAGGAGCTCGGCGGCCATCCGGTTGTCGACGTCGGGGTCGCCGCTGCGGGGTGTGGTTCCGGCCATCGGGTGGGCACGAACGACGTCGCCGAACCGCGACACGAGGAGTTCGGGTGACGCGCCGACGAACCCGTCGACGTCGAAGCGGAACGCGTGCGGGTGGGTCGCGGCGAGGCGGTGCGCGATCACGTGAGGGTCGAATGGTGCATCGGCGGTGACAACCAGCTCGCGCGCCAGCACCACCTTCTGGAGCTCGCCCGCCGAGATGCGCCGTGTCGCTGCCGCCACGAGCTCACACCACTCGTGCGGTGGAACCACCGACCGCACGTGAACCTCCTCCGGGTCCCTCTCCGGCTCGTTCTGTCCTGCGAGAGCACCACCCGGGTGGTGCTCTCGCAGGACAGAACGAGCATCGGCGGTGTGTGGGGTGACGAGCTCGGTTGTCCAATGCTCGCCGTCGGACGTAGAAGCCCGAACCAGCTGCGGAACGATGAACGTGGCCGCTGCACCCCGGTCGAAGGGGAGCGCGGCGAAGGCGATCGGCCCCGACCCCGGAGCCGGCCCGACTTCCGACGTTGACTCGATTGCGACGAGGGCCTCGGACACCACGCCGAGATGCTCAGCCCACGGCGCGGGGACTTCGATTCTGAGCGCCTCACCCCATCCACGAAGCTCGCGGCGCGGGGAGAGAAACATCACGGACGGCAGTTCCGCGCCAGAGCCGCGGCCCGACGATCGGCGGGAGACGGCCTCCATCAACTGCGATCGCGTGTGCCGCTGAACAACTGACTGATTCCCACGCTGTAGAGACTGCGGCGGGCGTCGGCGAAGCCGCGGGACCGCAGCGAGTCGAGTAGAGCCTCGGGCTCAGGAAGGTAGGCGACGGACTTGGGCAGATAGCTGTAAGCCGACTTGTCGGAGATCAGGCCACCGACGAGCGGAACGACCTTGCCGAAGTACACGGCGTGTCCCAAGCGGAGAAGCTGATTCGGGGGCTGCGCAACATCGAGCAGCGAGATGCGCCCACCCGGACGAACGACCCTGGCCAGTTCCTCGAAGAACCCGTCGAGCTCGACGAAGTTTCGCAACGCGAACCCGCAGGTCACGCCGTCCACGGACCCGTCGGCGAGCGGGAGGCGCAGAACATCAGCTTGAGAGCGGGCAAACGGGCGGGGGGCGGCGGCCAGCATCCCGAAGCTGAGATCGAATCCCAGGGCGGTCATCCCCTTGCGCTCGAGCTCGAAGCAGAAGTCACCGGTCCCACACGCCAAGTCCGCGACGATCGAACCCGGTGCGAGCCCGAGTGACGACACAGCACGCTGACGCCAACCGACATCCATGCGGAACGTCATGAGCCGGTTCACCAGGTCATAGCGCGGTGCGATGGTGTCGAACATCGAACGAACGGCGGCGACCTTCGCCTCCCCCTGCGGAAGCCCTACCTCAGCGGGGTCGACGGCGGGGGAGGCAGTGTTCGCGGACGGCATGTTGGGAGCCTATGACGGTTCCGTCAACGTTCAGTGCACGCGGTGGACGCCGGATGCCACCCCGTTACGTTGGTCGTCGTGGACACCCGTGACCGTGACGACCTGATCGCGTGGCTGCGCACCGACGAGGTCATGTCGAGGCTGACGATGGCGGCCACCCTCGCCCTGACGTCCGCGTTCCCCGTCGCGTTGCTGGCGCTGCGTGCCCGGATGGGAGACGGACTCGGCTTCCGGTTTCTCCTGTGGAACCTCTTCCTGGCTTGGGTCCCGCTCGGGTTCGCCTTCGTCGCCGAGGTCGGATGGCGGGCTCACTGGTCGCGTCGGCGACTGCTGATCCCGCTTTTCGCCTGGCTGCTCTTTTTTCCCAACGCGCCGTACGTGATCACCGACGTCGTCCACCTCCAGAAGAACCCGATCTCCCCGCTGTGGTTCGACGCGCTGATTCTGTTCTCGACCGGCCTTGCCGGCCTGCTGGTCGGATTCGTGTCACTACGGATGGTGCAACTCATCGTCAACGCGTCCTTCAGCCGCGCCTGGGGGTGGGTGACCTCGGTGGGGGTCCTGCTCCTGACCGGATTCGGCATCTATCTCGGTCGCTTCGCCCGCTACAACAGCTGGGACGTCCTCTCGAGCCCGCGGCGGCTCCTCTACGACGTGCAGTCGGTGGCGCTGGATCCGATCTCCAACGGTCGAACGATCGCCATCAGCATCCTGTTCTCGGCGTTTCTCGCCGTCACCTACCTCGGGACGATCGCGCTGGGTCAGCTGGTGCTGCCGCGGCGCCCGGCCACTCCGGGTGAGTCCGACAGAATTCAGGAGAGAGATCTGTCGTAGGTGTCGAAACACCGGGTCTCCGTTCGTGGACATGTCAGCAGCCGGTACGGTTCCGGCGTTCGACAGGAGGAAGTTCCCGATGACCCAGTACATGCTCTCCGTCCACCACGACTCGATCGGCGCTTATGAGGGCGCTGATCTCACCCCCGACGACATGCAGCGGATGTATCAGCAGGTCGACGCGTTCAACAACGAGGTGCAAGCGGCCGGCGCCTGGGTGTTCGGCGGCGGACTGACGCTTCCTGACAGCGCGACCACGGTGCGCAACAAGTCCGGCGAACTGCTCATCACCGATGGCCCCTATGCCGAGACCAAGGAGGTTCTCGGGGGATTCTGGATCATCGAGGCCGCTGATCTCGACGAGGCGCTGGCGTGGGCCCGCAAGGGTGCTCTGGCCTGCGAAGGCGACGTCGAGATTCGGCCGTTCCAGGACGAGCCGTCCTGACCTCAGAGCTCGAACGGGTCTTCCGTGAGGAGCGTGGGAGGGTTGTCGCGTCGCTGGTCCGCCTGACCGGCGACATCGACACGGCTGAGGAGGCGGTTCAGGAAGCCTTCGCGATCGCGGCGCAGAAGTGGCCGGCTTCCGGGTTTCCACCCAATCCCGGTGGCTGGATCATGACCACCGCCCGTCACAAAGCGATCGACCGCTCCCGTCGCGAATCGACCCGCCACAGCCGTCAATCGGAGGCGCACCGGCTGATTCATCCCGAGACGCATACCGATCGATCAACGCTGGAGGACCATTGGGAGGAGGGCGAGGTGCACGACGATCAATTGCGGCTCATCTTCACATGCTGCCACCCGTCGCTCGCGTTGAACGCCCAGGTAGCGCTGACCCTCCGGTTGCTCGGGGGCATGGAGACCCCCGAGATCGCCCGTGCCTTCCTGGTCTCGGACGCCACGATCGCTCAACGGATCGTGCGCGCCAAGCGCAAGATCCGTGAGGCCAGGATTCCCTATCGCGTTCCCGGCCCGGCGGAGATTCCCGAACGTCTCGACGCTGTACTCGCTGTGGTGTACCTCGTGTTCAACGAGGGGTACACCGCGTCAGGTGGCGATGCGCTCTCACGTGACGACTTGTGCAATGAGGCAATACGACTGAGCCGGCTGCTCGCCGAGCTGATGCCTGAGGAGTCCGAGGCTCTGGGCTTGTTGGCCTTGTTGCTGCTCACGGCGTCGCGCCGACACGCGAGAACGGCGGAGGAAGGCACGATGATCGTGCTCGCTGAACAGGATCGGTCCCTCTGGGATCCCAATCTCATTGCGGAAGGCCGCGCGATCGCAGCGGCGTGCGTGCGACGAGGCCGCCCCGGTCCATACCAGCTTCAGGCGACGATCGCCGCTGTGCACAGTGAGTCGGTCGACGCGGCATCCACCAACTGGCCACAGATCGTCAGGATCTACGACCACCTGATGGCGATAGCGCCGTCTCCGGTTGTGGCGCTGAATCGTGCGGTCGCTGTCGCGGAGGTCGACGGGCCTCAGGCAGCACTCTCCGAAATCGCCGAGCTGCCGCTCGGGAGCTACCACCTGTGGTGGGCGACGCGAGGAGAGCTGCTGTCGCGACTCGGTCGTCGGGCCGACGCCGCCGACTCGTTTGCCCGAGCGATCCAACTCACGTCGAACAACGCCGAAGTGACACATCTTCGCTTCCGGATGGCTGCCCTCAGGTGACCCGCAGAACCAGAAGGGCGATGTCGTCGTGGCGCTCGGAGAGTGGAAGCACGGCCTCCACCCCGTCGCGGAGGCGGTCGGCGACTTCGTCGGCCGTTGTGGCACCGGCACAGGACACTCGGACCAGCTCCGCCAGTTCGGCTGACGTGAGGTCGTCGGGTGGTCGAACATCGGTGACACCATCGGTGTAGAGGACGAGCGTGTCCCCAGCGGACAGCGTGACGCGGGTCGCGGAGTGTGTCACCGCCGACAACATGCCGACGAGGGTTCCGGGCGTCCCCACCGCCATGACCTCGCCCGAGCTGCGGCACAGCACAGGCAGCGGGTGGCCGCCCGAGACACACTCGAGCTCGAACCCGGTTCCATCGGGCAGCGGTGTGATCGTGGAGTAGGAGACCGTACAGAACGTCGTGCGGCCGGACCGCAGCATCGCTCCGTTGAGCTCGGCGAGTACCTCGGAAGGACCCGCGCCGTGCCAAGCCGACGCGCGAATCGTGTGGCGCGCCAGCCCCGTCGTTGCTGCGGCGACGGGGCCGGTGCCACACACATCGCCCATGACGACAGCCCACCGGTCGTCGAGGTCGAAGACGTCGTAGAAGTCACCCCCGACTTCGGTCGCTTCGCCGGTCGCCCAGTAGCGCACGGCCAGATCGGCGCCGACGATGTGGGGGAGGTCCGTCGGGAGCAGCGCGGCTTGGAGTGTCCTGGCTATGAGCTGCTCCTCCTCGCGGAGCCGGAGATCGTCTAGCGCTGCTGCGACTCGGGAGGCGACAACCTCGGCCAACACGACATCGTCCTCGGTGAAGGTCCGACTCCCGGTGCTGTTGACGAACTGCATCGCTCCGAGCACCCGCTCCCCCTTGGCGAGCGCGACGCCGATGACGCTTCGCAGCGACAGGCCTTCGACCATCTGGCGGGACTGATCGGGGTGTGGCGATGCATCGACCAGCTCGGTATCCAGGACGGGGTAGAACTGGGTCTTTCCCGTGCGGATGATGGTCGGGAGCATCATGTCGCTGTCCGCGTCGTAGGGGAAGCGAGCGTTGATCGAGTTCGCGAACTCCCTTGCCTTCGAGTCGACGTGGGCAACGTAGTGCTCTGGCTCTCGCGAACTTTCGTCGCGGAGCACCGAGATGATGCACCAGTCGCCGAGGCGCGGCACCGCGGCGTTGGAGACGTTGTGCATGACCTCCCGGTGCGTTGTCGACTGTGAGAGCGCCTCGCTGATCGTTCCGAGGAACTCGAGCCGCTCGCGGGTCAGCCGCTCGGACTCCGCGGCGGCCTGGGACGCCAGAGCGACCTGCTCGCGCTCGGAGTCGAGCTCGACTCGCTCGGTGATGTCGCTCGTGCACCCGATGGCTCCGGTAACCTCGCCGTCGCCGTTCAGCACCATCTGACCACGACCCTGCAACCAGCGGACGGACCCGTCGGGGCGGGCCACACGGTGCTCGACGTGGAACGAGCTCCCGTTCTCCAAGGCGCGATCGAAGGCCGCGAGCACGACCGCCTGATCGTCGGGGTGTAGCGCCGCGTGCCACTCGCTCCGGGTCCCCGAGGTGGAGCCGTCGGGTAGGCCGTAGAGCTCCTGCAACATCGGGTCCCACTCGGTGCGGCCGGTTGCACGGTCCCAACGCCACGTGCCGAGTCCGCCGACATCCAGCGCGACGCGGAGTTGCTCGGCCAGATCAGCTCGCTCCCTTTCGAGGAGCCGCTGCTGCGAGACGTCCTCGGACACCCACACGACTCCGACGATCTCTCCGGCGTCGTTGGTAAGCGGCGAGTTCGACACCCGGACGTCGAGCGCCCGTCCGTCACGGTGCACCAAGGTGAGGTCTCCGGTCCACGTTGCTCCACCGCGAACCCTGGCGATCGCATCGTCGATGCTGTCGAGTTCGGTAGCGGGGACGAGCATCTCCACCGCGGGCCGACCGAGCGCCTCATCCTCGGTCCACCCGAAAACCTCGTTGGCCGCGCGGTTCCATCGCACGATGCGGTTCTCCCGCGACGTCACCACGACGGCCCTCGGTAACGAATCGACCACTGCCGGGTCGGCGTGCTCGTCGGCGGCGAAGTCGTCGATAGGACGCTGAGTCACTCGATGGCCCTTCCGGCTCGGGTGCCGCGACGATACAGCGGTCGACGACAGCAGGTCCGCGACACGTCTGTTCAGCGTTGCGAACGCCCGTCGGCGTGGGGCGGAGGGAGCCGACGCTCCGAGCCGAAAGCCCGGTAGTGTGACGTTGTTCACCGCCTCGCGAGAGGTCCGTCAACTAGGGCCGTAGATCGGTCCACCGATCCTTTGAGGCTCTCCATGCCGCTCGGGAACTTCTACAAACGATCCTGCACCGACGGCACCGAGTTCGAGGTCGTGCTCTTGAACGAAGGGGAGCAGGAATCCTGCAAGGCCCAATTGCGCGCGCTGGACGTGAAGGTGCGCGACGAGGCGATGATCGGGCATTTCACGATCCACCTCGACGACCCGCTGCAATGGGGGGCGGTGGGATCGGTCGTGTTCGGGGAGATCTTCGCCGGCTCACTGGATCGCAACGTCGTCTGAGCCGAGGCCCCTGCGCCCGGGTCGGATCACCCGGCGTGGAGGCCGCGTATGTCGGCAACCGGATCCTGCGCGGAGTACCTGTCGGCATCGTCGCGCCGGACCGTCACCAGCGCGACCTCGGGATCGTGGGTCAGGAACAGTCGAACGTCGCGTTCGACAAGGTCGGCGAGAAACGCCGCCTTCTCGTCGATGAGCAACTCGGGAAACCGGTCGTAGCCCATCGTGATCGGGAGGTGGACCCAGGGGCGGCCGGGGATCAGGTCACCGGCGAAGACGACGGTTTCGGCGACCTCGGTGAGCAGGAGCCCGGGCGTGTGACCGTCGGAGTGATGGAAGCGGTAACCCTCGCCGAGCGGGGGCGATGAGGCCGCCCCGGCGGGAACGATGTCGAGTCGACCTGATGCCACGAGAAGGTGAGGCAACTCGGGGATGAACGACGCTCGGTCTCGAGGATGTGGTTGGCACGCTCGTCCCCACGCGTGCTCACTCACGACGAACCGCGCACGGGGAAACGCGAGCACGGCCTCGGAGTCGGGTTGCCACGGCGTCAGGAGGCCTCCGGCATGATCGAAGTGCAGGTGGGAGAGCACGATCACGTCGATGTCGGCAGCGTCGACTCCGAGCCCGGCGAGGTTGTCGAGCAGCACGTGGCGGGGTTGATCAACGCCGTAGCGGTCCCGTAGGTCGGGGGCGAAGAACGCCCCGATCCCCGTCTCGAGCAGCACGTTTCGCCCGGAATCCTCCTGCACGAGCAGAGCTCGCGTCGCGAAGCGGATCAGACCCTCGGCATCGGGTGGCATCCACCGGGACCACATCGCCCGCGGCGCGTTGCCGAACATCGCCCCGCCGTCGAGGCGCTGGTGGTTGCCGAGCACGGACCACAGCGTCGTCATCGCACCAGCACAGTCCCGAGGACCGACGTGGTCAAGCCGAGCTGGCGCCGGATCGAAACCCGACGTCAGCCGTTCTCGGCCTGCTCTCGTGCCCAGCGGTAGTCGGCCTTCCCTGACGGTGACCGTTGGATCTGAGTCCGGAACACGTAGGCCTTCGGCAGCTTGTAGCGCGCTACGTGGCGTTCGGCCTCCGCCTGGAGATCGTCGACGTCGACCTCGACGCCCTCGCGTAACTGGACGACCGCCACGACTTCGTTGCCCCACCGCTCGCTGGGGCGACCACACACCACGACGTCGAAGACAGCAGGGTGTGCAGCGAGCGCCGCCTCGACCTCCTCGGCGAAGATCTTCTCGCCGCCCGAGTTGATCGTGACCGAGTCTCGTCCGAACAGTTCGAGCAGGCCGTCCGCGCTGATGCGGGCGCGATCGCCCGGCACGGCGTAGCGGATGCCGCCGATCACGGGGAACGTTCGGGCCGTCTTCGCCTCGTCGCCGAGGTAACCGAGCGGCACGCGGCCTTCTTGGCCGAGCCATCCGTTCTCCTCGTCGCCCGCCTCCAATGTTCGCGACAGATCCTCCGAGAGGATGACCATGCCAGGTCCGGGTGAGAACGTTCCGGTCGATGCGTCCTGTCCCGCGCTGGCGATCTGAGACGCCTGCTGACCGGTTTCCGACGCACCGAGGCCGTCCATGATCATCATGGTCGGGACGTTCTCAAGCAGTCGGTTCTTGATGCCGGCAGAGAGCGCCGCTCCGCCGGAAACCGTCATGATCAACGAGCTCATGTCGTAGTCACCGGCGTCGAGCTCGTCGAGGAGGGGCCGAGCGAACGCGTCGCCGACGATCAGCATCACGTTGACGCCCTCGCGTTGAACGGTGCTGAGCGCATCTGGCGGGTCGAGTCGCTCGACGATGTTCGGCAGGACCACGGTGTGGCCGCCACCGAATGCATTGAATGCCGTCCAGTGCGCCGCGGCGTGCATGAACGGTGCCAGGGGCATGAGCTTGATGCCCCCATTGGCGGCTGCGGTCACGATCTCGTCGAGATCGGTCCACTCGTCGGACGTTCCGAGCTTGCGCCCGCCGAGCGCTGCCGGCCAGATGTCGCCCTGGCGCCACATAACGCCCTTAGGCATTCCGGTGGTGCCGCCGGTGTAGACGAGGTACAGGTCGTCAGGCGACCACGAGTCGGCGAGCCCGTCGGGCAGTTCGGGCGAAGCGGCGGCGAGGACGTCCTCGTACCATTCGGCGCCGTCGAGCAGTTCGTTGCCGCTGTCGTCTCGGACCTGGAGCAGTGTCGTGAGGCCGGGCAACGACGACCGGATATCGGCGAGCGTCGGCGCGAAGGCCGAGTGGTAGACGATGCCCTTGGCTCCGGCGTCCTTCAGCAGGTACTCGAGTTCTTCGGCGACGTAGCGGTAGTTGACGTTGAAGGGCACCACCCGTGCCTTGTACGCCCCGAGCATCGCCTCGAGGTACTCGTTGCCGTTGTGCAGGTAGATCGCCAGATGGTCCTGGCCCGACTCGTGGCCGGCGAGTTCTGCTCTATCGACGGGCGCCGCGAAGCCACGTTCGAGCAACGCGTTGGCGAGGCGTCGGGTGCGGTCGCCGATCTCGGAGTAGGTGTAGGTGCGGCTGCCCGCCACGATGCACGGACGGGCCCCGGCCACCGCCTCGACGGCCTCGTGGATCTGGGCGAGGTTGTACTCGGTTTGAGACGGTGACACGAACAATTCCCCCTTGAGCTTGCTGGAGCGAAGAGCTTAAACGCCGCGTCAGCGGCCGCAGTTCGGATCCGATGGAGGGACCTCCAAGTCGACCAGGTAGGCGAGCACCGCGTCGTCGACGCACGCGCTCCGCCCGTATCCCGTGTGCCCTTCGCCGTCATAGGAGACCAGGTGGCCGTCGGAGAGCATCGATGCGACTTTTGTGGAGTTCTCATACGGGGTGGCTGCGTCGCCACGGTTGCCCAGAACCAACACGGGCGGGCCGCCATCCCCGTTGACTTCGCCGATGATCGACGTGGGAGGCGTTGGCCAGAAGGCGCAGGGAAGGAGTTCGTTGGCGACCGACCCACCAATCCGAGGCGACAGGGCGCGGAGGTTGTCGGCGAAGGCCCGGTACTCCTCGGGGCCCGTCGGATGCTCGGAGTCGATGCATTCGACCGCTGCATACGCCGTGTAGCCACCCAGGTCGTAGTACTGGCTGGCGAGATCGGACATCGCGGTGCCGTCTCCGTCGAGGCCGTCGGCGATCGCCGCCCAGAGATCGGGCCACACTGCGGGTTCGTAACTCGCGAACACCGCACCCGTCTCGAATCGGGCCGGTCCGAGGCGGTCAGCCTTGTCGTCACCCCCGCTCGCGTCGTCGTCGCCGGAACGGATCGGCGCGGACTCGACGCGACGTTGTAGCTCGTCGAAGTCGGCTTGTGGGTCGTCGAGCGGACACGCAGGTTCGTCGTCGCACGCATCGAGTGCCCGTCGGATCGACGCGTCGATCGCGACTGTCTGGTCGGCCAACCACTCGGAGAGGTTCTGGGTCGGGTCGACCACGCCGTCGAGGACGAGCGCCCGGGTGGTGTCGGGGAACAGATCCAGGTAGCGGAGGCCGATCAGCGTGCCGTAGGAGAACCCCATGAAGCTGATCGAGCGCTCGCCGAGGGCGGTCCGGATGGCCTCGACGTCGCGGGCGACGTCGTCGGTTCCGATGTTTGCGACGAGCCCTCCCGAGCTGTTGGCGCAGTCGTCGGCGATGCGTTCGGCGTCGTCGTCGAGCGCCGACTGCTCGGTCGGGTCGTCGGGGCTGGGATCATTGGCGAGGAACTCGTCGACGTGGGCGTCGCAGTTGAGCGAACTGCTCGCGCCGACGCCGCGAGGATCCCAGCTCACGATGTCGAAGCGGCTCGTGATGTCGGGGCCGAACGGCTCGGCGAACAGGAACTGAAGCCCGCTACCACCCGGCCCGCCGGGGTTGGTGAGCAGCGCCCCGACACGATCGCCGGTCGCTCGCGTTCGTCCGAGCACGAGGTCGGTGGTTGTGCCCTGCGGTGCGTCCCAATCGAGGGGCACCTCGAGGGTCGCGCACTCGACCCCGGCGACGTCCTCGCAGGGCCCCCAGTCCAGCGGCTCAGCGACCCAGCCGCCGAGACCG
>JAIBBP010000181.1 GCA_019694615.1 Microthrixaceae bacterium
CAGGCATAGATGCCCACAAGCAGGACGACCCAGGCAGCGACGACGACCCACCGTTTCGAGTAGCACCAGGCGGCGAGGCGAGCGATCATCGGGACTCCAGTCGGCATGCGGTCGTCGAGGCGCGATACGAGACGCTACCGTAGCGGAACGAGCGCTCACCGGAGCAAGCGAAACGCTTCCTCGTGACCAACATCACACGCCCGCTCACCGGGGTTTTGTATCCCTACTTCTGGAGCTCGTAGTCCAGGACCGTGGGAGCGCCTCGGTGAATCGTGTGGCGAACCTTGCCGCGGACGGTCCGGCCCACATACGGCACGTTCGACGAACGGCTCGCTCCCCCGCTGCCGTCGATAGTCCAGTCGTGGTTCGGGTCGATCACGCACAGGTTCGCCGGACGCCCCACGGCGATCGCGCCGTGGGTGTCCGCGATGCCGGCGATCGCCGCCGGACGCCAGCTCAGGAGCGCCAGCACGTCGGCGATGTCCATCCCCAACTCCGTGAGCGCGAGCGCCAACGCATACTCCAACCCGAGCATCCCCGGAGGTGCTTCGTCGAACGGCCTCTCCTTCTCGTGGGCAGGGTGCGGGGCATGGTCGGTAGCGATGGCGTCGATCGAACCCGACACCAGACCCGCCCGAACGGCGTCGACGTCGCCGGCGGTGCGCAACGGCGGGTGCACCTTGAACACCGCGTCGAACGACTCCACGCACTCGTCGGTGAGGGTGAAGTGGTGCGGCGCGGCCTCGCAGGTCACGGGCAGCCCTGCGGCCTTCGCCCCCGCCACCATCGCCACCGACCCGGCGGTCGACAGGTGCAGGAAGTGCATTCGAGCACCTGTCATACGAGCCAGCGCGATGTCGCGCATGACCATCAGCTCCTCGGCCTCCGCCGGCTGGCCCGGCATGCCCAAGCGCGACGACACGGCGCCTTCGTGCATGCAGGTGCCGGCGCTGAGCTCGGACACCTCGCAATGCTGGGCGAGAGTCACGCCCAGCCCCTTGGCGTACTCCAGCGCTCGGCGCATGAGTCGGATGTCCTGCACCCCGGTCCCGTCGTCGGTGAAGATCCTCACCCCGAGATCGGCCATCTCGCCCATCGGGCTGAGCTGTTCGCCGGCGCGGCCCACGGTGATCGCGCCGGCGACCTCGACGTCGCACGCGGCGCGGCGACCGAGCTCCTGCACGTCACGAACCACCGACGCGCAATCGATCGCCGGAGTGGTGTTGGGCATCGCCAGCACGGCGGTGTACCCGCCGAGCGCCGCGGCGCGGCTGCCCGACTCGACCGTCTCCGCCTCCTCCTTGCCCGGCTCACGCAGGTGGGTGTGCAGGTCGACCAGTCCGGGAGCGACCACGCACCCAGCGGCATCGATCGTGCGCGCGGCGCTCAGGTCCGGGCCGACGCCCACGATCTCGCCGTCGCGCACCACGACATCGGCGAACGACTCTCCCGACGCGTCGATGACCCGCCCTCCCTTGATGACGAACTCGACGGTCATGACGTGCCTTTCGGTTCCAGTGATTCGAGTTGGGACTCCGTGCCAAGGAGTCTGAACAACGCTGCCTGGCGGACGGCGACGCCGTTGGCGACCTGCTCGGTGACCACCGCGTTGGGGCGATCGGCGGCCTCCGGTGAGATTTCCACCCCACGGTTCATGGGACCCGGGTGCATGATGATGGCTCGCTCACCGAGCCGGTCGGCACGCTCGGGGCTGAGCCCAAACCGCTGGGCGTACTCGCGCAGTGACGGCACCAGGGCCTCGACCATGCGCTCGCGCTGCATCCGCAGCAGGTAGCACACGTCGATCGTGCCGACGACGGCATCGAGGTCGTGGGAGACGGTCACGGGCCACCCCTCCAAGGAGGGCGGAAGGAGCGTCGGCGGGGCGACGAGCACGACCTCGGCGCCGAGCTTGGTGAACGCCTGCACGTCGGACCGGGCTACCCGGGAGTGCTTGATGTCGCCGACGATGGCGATGCGAAGCCCGTCGAGAGAACCGAAATGGCTGCGAATCGTGTAGCTGTCGAGCAGTGCCTGGGTCGGGTGCTGATGCCAGCCGTCGCCCCCGTTGAGGATCGCCGCAGAGGTCCAGCGACGAATGGTGGACGGGACACCGGAGGACGCGTGCCGGACGACGATGGCGTCGATGCCGAACGCCGAGATGGTCTCGACCGTGTCGCGCAACGACTCCCCCTTCTTGACCGACGACGTCCCCACCGAGAACGTCATCACGTCCGCTCCGAGCCGTTTGGCCGCCGTCTCGAAACTCAGGCGCGTTCTGGTTGAGTCCTCGAAGAAGAGCGACACGACCGTGCGCCCGCGGAGCGCCGGCACGTTACGGATCGGCCGCCTGGAAACCTCGACGAATCGATCGGTCAGGTTGAGGAGCGACTCCAGATCGGAGCGATCGAGATCGGCGATCGACAACAGGTGACGCATCGTCAGCGCCTCACCATCTCGCCGAGACGCACACCCTCGGGCGACACGTCGACCACCTCGTCGCGGCGCGTTGGCAGGTTCTTGCCAACGTAGTCCGGGCGGATCGGTAGCTCCCGATGGCCGCGGTCGATCATGACGGCGAGCTGCACCGACCGGGGTCGACCGTAGGCCCCGAGGGCGTCGAGCGCGGCGCGAATGGTGCGCCCGGTGAACAGGACATCGTCGACCAGCACCACCGTCTTGGCATCGACGTCGAACGCGATCTCGGTGACCTCCTCGGCGAGGACGGGACGGATACCGATGTCGTCGCGGTAGAAGGCCACGTCGAGGACGCCGACATCGAGCCGGACGCCTTCGATCTCCTCGAGATCGTCGGCGATCAACCGCGCAAGGGGCACCCCGCCGGTCTGAAGGCCGATGAGCTCGACGCCGTCGAGGCCGTGGTTGTGCTCCACGATCTCGTGGGCCATCCGACGGATGGCCCGGGTCAGGTCGTCGGAGTCCATCACCACCGAGCGGGCGACGAACTCCCCGCCGTAGGGCGGCGTACCGCGCCGCTCGCGATCGGCCATCTTGTACCTCACGATTGCCCGAGGGCGGTCCGTGGACGCCTCACGGGACGCCCGTTAACGGTCGCCCGGACCCTACCAGCCAACTCCGGCCCGCCCACCAAGCTCGTTCTGTCCTGCGAGAGCACCATACGGGTGGTGCTCTCGCAGGACAGAACGGGCTTGGGTCAGGCCTCCGGCCGGCGGTGTTGTCTCTCAGGCCTCCGGCCTGAGTTCGCGGGCCGCGGCGGCGAGGACCCCGTTGACGAACCGGCCCGAGTCGTCGGTCGAGTAGCTGTTGGCCAACTCGACCGCCTCGTTGAGCACAACCGGCGTGGGGACCTCCGGCTCGTGGCCCAACTCGTACATTCCGACCCGGAGGATCGCCCGGTCGAGCGCCGGCATCCGCTCGACGGTCCACCCTTTGGAGAAGCGGGACAGCAGGCCGTCGATCTGGTTGCCGTGGCGTTCGACGCCGACGACCAACGTCGAGGTGTACGGCTCGGGGTCGATGATCTGCTCGGCGAGGATGTCGGCAAGAGAGAGCGAGCGCTGCTCGGCCTCGTAACAGAGCTGCACCGCACGCTCCCGAGCCTCGCGGCGACCGACCGCAGCGGACGGGTCAGCGGCGAATCCGTCGGAGGGCGGGGTCATCCGTTGGCGCGGGTGATGTACTCGCCCGACCGCGTGTCGACGCGGATGACGTCCTCGGGCCCGACGAACAGAGGCACCTGAACGACGAGGCCGGTGACCAGGGTCGCGGGCTTGCGGGCGCCCGAGACCCGATCGCCCTGCACACCCGGTTCGGTATCGCGGATCGGAAGGTCGACCGAGGCAGGCAGCTCGACGCCGATGATCTCATCACCGAACATCTGCACCGACGCCGTCATGTTCTCGAGCAGGTAGTTCTTCGCGTCACCGAGCGAACCGGGAGCGACCGACAGCTGCTCGTAGGTCGACGTGTCCATGAAGACGTAATCGGCGCCGTCGTTGTAGAGGAACTGCATCTCCTTCTTCTCGATGAAGGCACGCTCCATCTTCTCGCCGGCGCGGAACGTGCGGTCGAGAACAGCGCCGTTGCGCACGTTCTTGAGCGTGGTACGGACGAAGGCACCGCCCTTGCCTGGCTTCACGTGCTGGAACTCGACGATCTGGAAGAGCCCCTCGGGCGTGTCGAGGGTGATGCCGTTCTTGAAGTCGGCAGTTGAGATCTGAGGCATGGTCGTTCCTGGCGATTCGGGGCGGGGCTCAGCCCACGACGGAGAGTGATTTGGGCGACTTCGTCAGCACGGTGCACCCGGTGTCGGTGACCACGACGGTGTCCTCGACGCGGACACCACCGTGAGGGTCGATGTAAACCCCAGGCTCGACGGTGACGACAAAACCGGCTTCGAGCGTAGCATCGGACGCCGACGAGACCCGAGGTGCCTCGTGGATGTCGAGGCCGACTCCGTGCCCCGTGCCGTGGGTGAACCGCTCCGACCAGCCGTAGTCGTCGATCACGTCCCGGCACGCTCGGTCGACGTCGCGGGATGTCGCTCCGGACCGCACGGCAGCCACTCCGGCGCGTTGTGCCGCGGTAACGCACTCGGCCATGCGTGCCTGAGTGTCGGACAGATCCCCAATGGCGACAGTGCGGGTCATGTCGGAGCAGTACCCGTCGACGACGGCCCCGAAGTCCAATACGACGAGGTCACCGTCGGCGATTGTGCGCTCGGTCGGTCGGGCATGCGGAAGCGCCCCGTTGGGCCCGGAGGCGACGATCGTCTCGAACGAGTTCCCCGACGCGCCGTGCCTGCGGATCGCGGTGTCGAGGGCGAGCGCGAACTCCGCCTCGCTCGGCCGGTCGAGAAGCATCGCGCGAACCTCAGCAAGCGCGGCGTCGGCGATCGCGGCGGCTCGGGCCATGCGATCGACCTCGCCGGCGTCCTTGCGGATACGCAACGACTCGACGACACCGCGGGTCGCGACGAGTTGGCGGCCATCGAACAGCCGCTCATAGCGCTGCTGAGCGGACCACACGATCGAGTCGGCTTCCAGGCCGACCCTCGCCGAACCTCCCACGATCTGCGAAACCAGTCCGTCCTGGGCGTCGGATGACACCTCGACGTCGATGTCGGAACCGGCAGCTGCCAGCTGCGAGGGAGCCTGACCGGCGTACCGGCCGTCGGTCACGAGCGCTGCCCGGTCCGTGGTGACGACGACCAGGCCCGCGGATCCGGTGAAGCCCGTGAGATAGCGGACGTTGGATATGGCCGTGACGATCAGCGCGTCGACTCCGGCGACGTCGAATCGCTCCCGGAGGCGGCCGAGCCGCCCCGCGACGTCCATGGGCACGAGGTCCGAAGTGGCGTTCGACGCGTCAGGCACCCTCGGCCTCCAGCAGGGAGACGAGAGCTTCGACGGCGAGCCGGTAGCCGGCGCCGCCGAAGCCGGCAATCGTTCCCGACGCAACCGGTGCCACGACCGACAGGTGCCGGAACGACTCACGAGTCGCCGGGTTGGATAGGTGCAGCTCGACGACGGGCGGTTCGTAGGCCGCGAGCGCATCGTGCAGCGCCCAGGCGTAGTGGGTGAAGGCGCCCGGGTTGATCACGATGCCGACCGATACACCGCGCGCGGCATGCACCGCTTCGACCAGAGCGCCCTCATGGTTGTGCTGGGCGTGGGTCAGCTCGAACCCGTGCGCCTCGGCCGTGCTTCGGGCGAGGGCCACATGATCGTCAAGCGTCGCGGTGCCGTAGATGCCCGGCTCCCGCGTGCCCAACAGGTTGAGGTTGGGGCCCGAAAGGAGCACGATCGTGCCGCTGGAGTTGGTGGCTTCGGCCATGCGGTCAGCGTACGGCGGTCAGTGCGTCGCGGAGCACCGATTCAGGGATCCCCGTCACCGGTTCGACCCCGTTGGGCCCGTCGAGCACGAAGGTCACCTCGCGGGTCGCCTTCTTGTCGCGGGCGAACAAGCCGATCAGCTCGTCATCACCGAGACCGTCGGGCAACGTGGCCCTCAAGTCGTACGCGTTGAGGACCCGGCGATGCTCGGCCACCGCTGCGGCGTCGATTCGTCCGAGACGGTGAGCGACCTCCGCGGCGTACACCAACCCGATCGCGACAGCTTCCCCGTGGCGGAGCGCATGATCGCTCGCCGTCTCGATGGCGTGCGCGAGCGTGTGGCCGTAGTTGAGGATCGCCCGGCGGCCACCCTCGCGCTCGTCCGACGCCACCACGTCCGCCTTGATCCGAACGCAAGCTGCGACCCGGTCGTCGAGCGCGAGCTCGTCGAGGTTCCCGCCGCCCAACCAGTGGTACTTCGCGAGTTCCCCGAGCCCGCACCGCCACTCGTCGGGTGGCAACGTCGACAGCACCTCGGTGTCGCAGAGCACCGCGGACGGTTGCCAGTAGGACCCCACGAGGTTCTTGCCTTCGGGAAGGTTGACCCCGGTCTTACCGCCGACGGCAGCATCGATCTGCGCAAGCAGAGTGGTCGCGACGTGCACCGCCGGAATGCCGCGGTGGTACACGGATGCGGCGAACCCCGCGACATCGGTCACGATGCCACCGCCGACCCCGACCACGGCGTCGGCACGGGTCAACTCCCACGCAGCGAACCGACGACACAGGTCCTCGATCGTCGACAACGTCTTGTGCCGCTCGCCGCCTTCGAACTCGAACACCTCGAAGGGCACACCGGGGTCGACCTCGATGCCGAGCCCGCGCTCGGTGACGACCGCGACCCGACGAACACCGCCCGGAATCGCCGCCGGCAGCAAGGCCGCCAACTCGGATCGGATTCCGGGGCCGACGAGAACCGGATACGAACGGTCCCCAAGGTCGACGTCGACGCGAATCACGTGACAGCTCCCGCACCGCTCGGAGACGTTGGGGCGGCGACGTCGGGCCAACGCTCGACAAC
>JAIBBP010000258.1 GCA_019694615.1 Microthrixaceae bacterium
GTGCGCGTCATCGCCGTTCGAATGCGTTCGACGTCGACGATGTCGACGCCAACAGCGATCGGGCCGCTCACGCCCGCCAGCGGTCGGCCAGGTCGAGGATCGGTTCGCAGAGGAGGTCGACGGTGTCCTGCTCCGCGAGGAGGTCGTCACGGAAGACGTCCTCGGATTCGGTGACGGCGTCGCGGAGCGCCTGAAAGCGCCGGCGGTACCCCGACAGAACCCCTCGGGCGGTCGCCGCAGGGAGCCGATCGCGGAGCTTCAGGTGCAGCAGGGTCAGCCCGGTGGTGAGCGAGTCCTTCGTCTCCGGGACGATGAGCACGGTGCGCCCGTCGCCCCGCCCCTTGGCGACCATCAGCTCGTGTTCGCGCGCGACGAGGTGCTTGGTGCCTCGAAGGCGGGGATCCCGATCGGTTCGGGAGCTGAGGCCGGTCGAGATGCCGCCGCGGTCGACAACCACGACCGTCGCATCGTCGCGCTCACCGTTCTCGACGCGATAGCGGGTGAAACCGGTGACCGATTCGACGGCGGGGTCCAACTCGGCCAACGATCGCAGCGTGGCGTACGACAGACGGTCGCGGGGGGCGCCGGCATCGAGTACTTCGAGCACCAGAGGCACCTGCAGCAACGACTCGTCGGAGCGGCTGATGCCGACAGTGACCGTCTTGGCCTGATGCTTGATGGCGTCGACCGGACGCGTGAGCTCCTCGATCGCCGCGGTCAGCCCACCAGTGAGGTCGTCGAGCACGACACCGGGCGTTCCGACCTTGCCGAACTCGCGTTGATACCCGTCGAGCGGACTCATTCCGGTCGCATAGCGGAACAGCGACGCAACCTTGACCGCGGTCGCCGCTTCGAGATGGCCGTTGTAGACGCCGGAGCGGACACCGTCCATGAACTGGGAGGCCAACGGCTGAAGATCCCGCGCCGTCCCCTCCAGAAGGGCAACGGCACCGTCGCCGGACCGGAGTTCGCCCGCGTGGTCGGTGACCAGCCGTTCGATGACCGAGCGGGCCTCGCGCAGCGGGTGCGCCTGCGCGTCGATCGCCAGCGCTGCCTCGTACCCGAACAGGTGCCCCGCCATCGCCGACAGGATGAACGCCAAGCGGTTGTGGGTCGAGGGAACCGAGATAACCGACAGCGCTGCGTCGAAGGGATTCTCACCGTCGGTCGCGATGACGATCGGCGCCGCCTTGTGAGCGCGGTAGATCGCCACCTCCTTGCCGACGTCGTCGGCGGTGCCGCCGATCAGCCCGGCGGCGCACACGAGGATCATGGGCTCGGCCGAGAGATCGATGTGCTTCTTGTCCTCGGTCGCGTCGCAGGCGATGGACTTGTAGCAGAGCTCGGAGAGCTTGATCCGGATCTCCCGCGCCGCAATCTGATTCGGCCCGTTGCCGACGATCGCCCAGTAGCGGCGGGGCGGGCCGAACTGGTGGGCGGCTGCGGCGATCTGCTCCCGGCGCGCCAGCGTCTCGGTCATGCGGTCCGGGAGGTCACGCAGGTCGGCGAGCAGCGACTGCTGGTCGGGCGACGAGCTGTGGACCGCACCCGGAACCAGGTCGGCGATGGCCGTGGCCAGCACGAGGCCAGCGGCGATCTGGGAGTAGAACGCCTTGGTGGACGCGACGCTCATCTCCACGTCACGACCATCGGAGGTGTAGAGGACGCCGTCGCTCTTGTCGCACAGGTCGCTGTTGCGACGGTTGACGATGGCGATCACCTTGCCGCCACGGCTGCGCACCAGGTCGACGGTTCGGTTGGTGTCGGTCGTCGTGCCCGACTGGGAGACGGCGACCACGAGCGTGTCGGTCATGTCGGCACGCAGGCGGAAGCCGGACAGCTCAGTCGCGAGCACCGCCTCGACGCGCATGGTCGTGTCAGCAACGAGATCGCCGAGTGCGAGGGCGAGGCTCGCTCCCGCTGCGGCAGCCGTGCCCTGGCCAATCACGAGTACACGCCCGATCGTTCCGGCAGCGATGTCGGCGCGGATCGACTCCGGCAGAGTCAGTTCCCCGAGTTCGACGGCCAGCGCGCCGTCACGTTCGACGAGCTTGCCGCGGAGCGTCTTGCGGAACGAGCCGGGCGCGTCGGTGATCTCCTTGAGCAGGAAGTGCGGGAACGCACCACGATCGATGTCGCGAGTGGTGATCTCGGCGCGTGCCAGTTCGTCCTCTGACACGCTCAGCTCGGTGCCGTCATAGCTCCAACGCCTGATCCCGTCGAGCGACCCTGCCGCTGCGGCGTCGAGCTGGACGATCTGGCCACGGCTGGCCGTCGGATTCTCGGGGTTCGCCGGCGTCTCGCCGTCCATTCGCAGGTAGCGGTCGGTCTCCTCGACGACGCCGTAGGGCTCGGACGCGACGATGAACGCGTCGTCGGCAAGGCCCACGTAGAGCGCCTGGCCGCTGCCGCGCAACGCGAGGAACAACGACTCGGGGTCCGCAGCGGCGTTAGCTCCGATAGCGACGGAGCCTTCCATCGTTGCGACCGAGTCACGGAACGCGTCGTGGGCCGCCAGTCCGTCGGCGCGGCGGCGGGACACGAGCGCCGGAATCACCTTCGCATCGGTGGTCACTGCCGGGGCGATCGTCATCGACTCTGCAGCGATGATGTCGGCGTGGTTGTCGACGTCGCCGTTGAGTACGGCCGTCCACAACGGGCCGTCCACCAACTCCACCTCGTCGGAGCACTGAGGGTGTGCGTTGGGTTCGCTGATAATGCCGACCGACGCCCAACGGGTGTGGCCAAGGATCAACCCTTCAACCGTTGAGGACGAGAGGAACCGGTGCAGCAGTGCGTCGTCACGGACCGAGGCGCGGAGCGCGGCAGTGTTGTCGCCGAGCTCGCCGATCTCGAACGCCGCCTTGTAGACGAACACGATCGAGTCGCCTTCGATGCGGATCGCTCCGGAGGCGAAGTTGGAATCGGACCGTGACTCGATCTCCGCGGTGATCACCGGATCGGCGAGGTCCACACCGTGACGATGCAGGACGAGTTGGATTCCGGCCGAGTCGCGGCCCCGAACCTCGAGTCGGTCCACCGCCGACAGCGCCTGGTGCAGGCTGAACAGCACCGCTGCGCCGGCCGGCGAGACATCGTACGCGGCCAGGGCTGCCACCTCGCGTGCCGCGCGGAGCCGGTCGCGGGCGATGCTCCACACCGCGTCCTTGAGATCGATCATCGACGCGTTCAGCTGCTCCAGCCGCCGGTCATCGGTCGAGATGCCGTGATCGAGCACTTCGTCGATTCGGGCGATCGCTGCGCTGATCTCGTCGACGACCGACTCGACCTCAAAGGCGAGCTCGGGACGACCGTGCAACGCGGCCACACCCGACGCCGGGCGAAGGAGCAGGTTCACCGCAGCCACCAGCGCGGTCGCTTCGTCGATCGCCTCGAGCGGGGGAACGGTCGACCCGTCGCTCGGCGACAGGATCGTCACGGCCTCGCGCAGCGGCGCGACGACCTCGTCGTTCTGCGGTTCGGGGTGGTCCGACCTTCGACGGACGACGGCGATGATCCCGCACATGTTGTGACTCCTCAACGACTCGCGCCGCCGCGGAAGCCGACGAACGCCAGATCAAGTCTACGGGAGGGTCGCTCCGACCACCTCCCCACCGGTTCTGTTGTACGAAGCGCGCGGCTGGGCGCGCGCTTCATACAACAGAACCGGCTCGCGGCGGGGGAGTCGGGGTCAGAGGGCTTCGACGGCAGAAACCAGACGATCGCACCACTCATGGGCGACGGCCTCGTCGGTCGCTTCAACCATCACCCGCACCACCGGCTCGGTACCGCTGGGTCGAACGAGAACCCGGCCGTCGTCTCCGAGCGACTCGGCCGCTGCGTCCAGCTCGCCGGCGAGACGAGCGGCGACGTCGGGCATCGGTGCCGCGATCCGTACGTTGCGGAGCACCTGAGGTAGCCGGGTCATCAGAGAATCGACGAGCCCGGCGAGGGGTGCTCCCGCCCGAACGACGATCTCGGCGGTCACGGCGGCCGACAGCAGCCCGTCGCCGGTCGTTGCACGATCGCGGAAGATGAGGTGCCCCGACTGCTCACCACCGAGGGCGAACCCTCCGGCGTCGAGCGCCTCCAGCACGAAACGATCGCCCACCGCCGTGTCCACCACATTGATGCCGAGCCGCTGCATGCCGAGCCGGAACCCGAGATTGGTCATCACGGTGACCACGACGGTGTCGCCGGGCAGGCGGCCCCGGGAGCGCAGATCGTTGGCGGCCAGTGCGAGAAGCTGATCTCCGTCGATCAACCGACCGGTGTGGTCGACCGCCATCATGCGGTCGGCGTCACCGTCGAACGCGAACCCGATGTCGGCCCCGGTTTCGACGACACGGCGCTGAAGACCGGCCGTATCGGTCGAGCCGCCGCCACTGTTGATGTTCTGCCCGTCGGGGGACGAGTTGATGACGTCGACGGTCGCACCCAGGGCGATGAACAGCGGACCGGCGAGCGCGGACGCCGCGCCGTTGCCGCAGTCCAGCACGACCTTCAGCCCGCTGAGCGCGCCCTCGGCGACGCTGTCCTCGACGTGCGCGACGTACGCCGGTGCCACATCGTGGGTCCGCACCTCGCCGACATCGGCACCCGACACCGCGTCGGCGCTCCGCCCGGCGCCGATCAGCTCGAGCTCGGCTTCCACCGCCGCCTGCACCTCGTCGCTCAACTTGAGCCCTCCGGGAGCGAACAGCTTGATGCCGTTGTCCGCGAACGGGTTGTGCGACGCCGAGATCATCGCCGCGGCGATCGACGCCTCCTGGGAGCGGAACGCAACCGCCGGGGTTGGCACCACACCGAGGAGCTCGACCGATGCACCCTCGCTGCACGCTCCGGCGACGAACGCTGCCTCCAACATCGGACCGGAGCGGCGCGGGTCGCGGCCGACTGCGATCGTCGGTCCGCCGAGCACCCGGGCCGCCGCGCGGCCGACCGCCATCGCGAGCTCCGGAGTCAGCTGGGTGTTGGCGACGCCACGAATGCCGTCGGTACCGAACTTCACGTCGGTCCGTTTCCTGTTCGGAGAACGTCCGGAGGATCAGCGCTTGGAGTACTGCGGCGCCTTGCGGGCCTTCTTGAGGCCGTACTTCTTGGATTCCTTCTCGCGGGCATCGCGGGTGAGGAAGCCGGCCTTCTTGAGGGTGGGTCGCAGCTCCTCGTCGAGAGCGATGAGGCCGCGGGAGATGCCGAGGCGCAACGCACCGGCCTGGCCTGACACGCCGCCGCCGTGGATGGTGGCGTCGATGTCGTATGACTCGCCCGTCGACGTCACCTTCAGCGGCTCGGCCAGGATCATTCGGTGGGTGTCGTTCGGGAAGTAGTCCTCGACCGGCCGCTTGTTGATCGTGATGGTGCCGGTACCGGGACGGAATCGGACTCGTGCGACGGCCCGCTTGCGACGACCGGTGGACTGGACGAGAGGATGAGGCATGAACGAACTTTCGTACTGTCGGGCGGACTACGAGCGGGCCTTCGCAGCCTCGATGACGAGGGTCTGCGGCTGCTGCGCCTGGTGCGGATGGGTGGGGCCCGCGTAGACCTTCAGCTTGGTGAGTTGCTGACGGCCCAGGCGGTTCTTGGGGAGCATGCCGCGCACGGTGCGACGCACGGCGTCCGCCGGCTTGCGGTCGAGATCGTCGGCGTAGGTGGACGACTTGATGCCACCGGGGAACCCGGAGTGGCGGTACACCATCTTGTCGGCGGCCTTGCCCTTGGTCAGGACGACCTTGTCGGCGTTCACGATGATCACGTGATCGCCGGTGTCCATGTGAGGCGAGAAGATCGGCTTGTGCTTGCCACGCAGGATCCGGGCAACCTCTGTGGCGAGGCGGCCCAGCACCATGCCCTCGGCGTCGACGACATGCCAGTCGCGGGTGATCTCGCTGACTTTCGGGGAGTACGTGGTCACGATGAACCTTCTGTTGCGGCTTCGGCGCCTCGGCGATCCGGACGTCGATCGATCAGATCGATGGACCCGGCGCGGGTGCGCTGCGTCTGGAGTGCCCGCGGCCGAAGGGCCGCAGACGCGACTGGAAAGATTATCGGGGCTTTCGCTTGGGTCGCAAGTGGCGAGCCGAGCAGCAGCGGCGGAAGCCGCTAATAGCCAACGGCGTACAGACAGAGACCCTGCGGCGGCGCGAGCCGTCCCGCTCGAGCTCGATCCCCCGCCGAGATGATCGCCGGCATGTCGGCGGCGTCGAACCGGCCGAGACCGACGTCGACGAGAGTTCCGGTGATGCTCCGAACCATCTGGTGGCAGAACGCCCGCGCGGTGATCTCGAAGCGGAGGACGTCGGTGTCGGGTCTGGTCCAGCCGAGTTCGGTGACGGTCCGTTCGAGCGATGCCGGCTCCCTGCCCGGCATCACGGGTGGACGACGGCAGAACGACGAGAAGTCGTGCCGCCCCAGCAGGTGCACTCCGGCGGCTTCCATCGCCGCGACGTCGAGAGCCTGCGGAACGTGCCAGGAGTATGCCGCCAGGAACGGGTTCGGAGCCGCGGCAGTCCAGATCGTGTAGCGGTAGCGCCGCCAGCTCGCGCTGAAGCGGGCGTCGAAGTCGGCCGGTGCCAGCGTGGCCTCGCGAACCGAGATCGCCGGCCCGCACACCCCGTTGATCGAGCGAGCGAGCCGATCCAGGTCGAGGTCCACCGTTGTCGTGTCGAACGTGACGACCTGACCCCAGGCGTGGACGCCTTTGTCGGTGCGCCCCGCACCGGTGATCGAGACCGGATGCCCCAGCACCCGCTCGAGGTGCGCTTCGAGCGTTCCCGCGACTGTGGTCACCCCGACGTTGCGGGCAAACCCCGAGAACGCCGCCCCGTCATACGCGACGAGGAGCC
>JAIBBP010000193.1 GCA_019694615.1 Microthrixaceae bacterium
CCCGTTGGATCTCGGGCGGACCGAACGGTTCTTCACCCGCGACCAACGCCGAGCGCTGGCACGTCGTGATGGGGGGTGTGTCTTTCCGGGGTGTGGGGCGCTCCCGCACCGCTGTGATGCTCATCATGTCGTCCATTGGATCGACGGAGGCCCCACCGACGTCGCCGCAGGAGTGCTGCTCTGCCGCCGTCATCACGGCGTCGTACACCGCACCGGTTGGTCGATCCGCCCCGGGGACGACGGATGGGCGTGGATCACCACCGCATGGGGGCGGAAACACTGGTGCCAGCAGCACCAGAAGATCCGACCCGGCCCAGCACCACCACCGGCGCAAGCGGCCTGACACGGCCCGATCGCGGCCGGGTCCACCAATCCGAAGAGGTCCGAGAACCAGCTCGACCCAGGAGGCCTACTTCAGCGCGCCCCAGCGGAATCGGACCCGCCCGCGCCAGCCCCGAACCGTGCGGCGTCGTAGGAGTTCGTCCCGTCGACGACGAGTGCGTTGGTCGTTCGACTGTCCGACTTGCGACGGGCCAGGTCATTCAGGTCGGCAGCCGCGGCCTGACTCTGCCGTCACCTCGCAGCGGTCGCTGATTGTCGACGTTCCCCCCAGGGCGGGGCTGGACTAGCCGGTTCCTCTCAGCTTGGAGTTCCTCCCGTTGCGCACAGATGCCTTGGCGCATGACATTCACTACTTGAGTCGTGGGCGGGCGTGCTGCAATCGCGTGATGCCACCGGTCCCCACAGCCCCGGGGCACGGAGGCGAGGGTGGCCGCCGCTAGTGTCGTCGCCGTGATCGCCTCGTTTCCCAGCCCCTCGTCGGACACGATTCCCGGGATCGGGGTCAAGTACTACGGAGTGATGATCGCTCTCGGCGTGCTGGCTGCGGTGAGCCTGGCGCGGAAGCGGTGGAAGGCAGCAGGCCACGATCCTGACGAGATTGCCGACATCGCGGTGTGGGCCGTGCCGTTCGGGCTCGTCGGCGCCCGCGCCTACCACGTGATCACCGACTGGCAGATCTACCGCGGTCAGAGCTTCCTGAAGGTGTTCGAGATCTGGAACGGCGGTCTCGGTATTCCCGGTGGCATTTTCCTCGGCATTCTCGGCGGTGTGCTCGCTGCCCGCTTCTACAAGATCGACGTCAAGTCCTGCGCCGACGCGATGGTGCCGGCGATCCCGCTGGCCCAGGCGATTGGCCGCCTCGGCAACTACTTCAACCAGGAGTTGTTCGGGCGGCCTAGCGACCTCCCGTGGGCGGTGGAGATAGACCCGCTCCATCGTCCCCCGAAGTATGCGGACAGCCCGGCGTTCCAACCGACGTTCGCCTATGAGGCGTTGTGGAATCTCGGAGCGATGGGGCTTCTCATCTGGATCGACTCTAAGAAGATCCTTCGTCCCGGCAAGATGCTGCCCGCCTACCTCACGGCGTACTTCACCGGCCGTCTGTGGGTCGAGTACCTGCGTTCCGATGCCGCCAACGAGATCGCCGGGCTCCGCGTCAACACCTGGGTCTCACTGATCATGATCGTCGTCGGCCTGGTCTGGCTGTTCTGGGGAGGACTCCTGCGACCGGTGGAGGAGCGTGGCATCAAGCCCGAGCCGTGGACGCCGCCGGTCGAGGGTGAGGCTTCCGGCCTTGTCTCAGCGCAGAGCGAGGACGGCGTCGGAGAGCCGGGGCCAGAGGTCGACGGCCCACTGGTCGAAGGTAACGTCGCCGAGGCCGACGAGCCCGAGGCCGGCGTCGGGGTCGACCCACACGAAGGTTCCTGACTGGCCGAAGTGGCCGAACGTGGCCGGTGAGTTGTCCGTTCCGGTCCAGTGCGGTGCCTTGTGGCCCCTCAGTTCGAAGCCCAGCCCCCACGGGTTGGGGTCCTGCCGGCCGAAGCCGGGGAGGACCCCGGCGAGTCCGACGAACTGCTCTCTCGTCGCTGCCACCACAGTCTCGGCCGCGAGGACCGACGGGCGCAGCATCGATCGGACCCAGGATGCCAGGTCCGCTGCGGTCGACACGGCGCCCGACGCCGGTGAGCCGGGCAGCGATGTGCGGTGCATCCCGAGCGGAGCAGTCACCCCTTCGGTCAGGTAGTCGGCGATCGAAATGCCAGTGGCCGCGGCGAGGCAGTCGGCGGCGACCTCGATCCCGCGGTTCGAGTAGATCCGCCGCGTGCCCGGCGCCGCGAGCACTGCGTCGGAGTCGGGGGAGAGTCCCGACGCGTGGGCAAGGAGGTGGCGGATCGTCGACCCGGGCGGGCCGGCAGGCTGGTCGAGGGCGAGCGCGCCTTCCTCGACGGCCAATAGCACCGCGGTCGCCACCAACGGCTTGGTGACCGACGCCAGCGGGAACCGCCGGTCCAGATCGCCGGAGGCCCACACGACGCCGTCGGCGGTCGTTGCGACCAGGGCCACGTTGGCTGCCGGCCACTGACGAACGATCTGCTCGACGTCAGCGATCTCCACGGCATCGTCCACGGCATCGTCCACGGCCGAAATGTGTCGCGAAGTGTGCGGTTTTGCAATTGCCACGCGACACATTTGGGAGGGTGGCGGGTGAGAGTGCGGGCAGCCGGTACTCTTGCGTCGACACAAGGAAGCTGTATGACCACAACGTTCGAGTCGTTGGGCGTCGCCGCCCCGCTCGTCGCCGCGCTGTCCGAGCGTGGTATCACCGAGCCTTTCGCCATCCAGGCACTCACGATCGCCGACGCACTCGCCGGCCGCGACGTCTGCGGCAAGGCCAAGACCGGGTCGGGCAAGACCCTGGCGTTCGGTCTCCCGACGCTGCAGGGTATGCCCAAGGCCGCCCCCAATCGCCCCACTGGCATCATCCTGGTGCCGACCCGCGAGCTCGCGACCCAGGTGCGCGACGAACTCGCGCCGCTTGCCGACGCGATCGACCGTGTCGTCGCCGCCATCTACGGGGGCGACCCGATCGAGAAGCAGATCGCGGCGCTCGACCGTGGCGTCGATCTCATCATCTGCACTCCGGGCCGAGCCATCGACCTGATCGAGCGCAAGGCGCTCTCGGTCGCGGCAGTCGACCATGTCGTCGTCGACGAGGCTGACCGGATGGCCGACATGGGGTTCCTCCCGCAGGTCGAGTGGATCCTCCGCAACGTCGAGGGCGAACACCAGACGCTTCTGTTCTCTGCGACGCTCGACGGCGTCGTCGACTCGTTGGTGCAGCGCTACCAGAGCGACCCGGTGATGCACGAAGTCGAGTCGCCGACCGTCACGGTCGATCAGATGCACCATCGGTTCATACACGTCCACGAGATGGATCGAGTGAAGGTGGCGGCGTCGATCATTCGCAACGCCAACCGGACGATGCTGTTCACCGCCACCAAGCACGGAGCCGATCGTCTCGCGGCCAAGCTGAGCGACGAGGGCGTCACCGCGTCGCCGATCCACGGCGATCTGCGCCAGAACCTTCGTGAGCGCGCGCTCGCCGATTTCGGTGACGGCAAGCTTCACGCGCTCGTGGCGACCGACGTCGCCGCCCGCGGCATCCACATCGACGAGGTCGACGTCGTCATCCACTTCGATCCACCGAGCGACCACAAGACCTACCTGCATCGGTCCGGCCGTACCGCACGGGCGGGCACGTCAGGCGTCGTTGTCACCTTCTGCCTGTGGAACCAGGAACTCGAGATCAAGCGCCTCCAGAAGCGGATCGGGCTCGCGATCCCGATCGTCGAGATGTTCTCGAACGACCCGCGACTCGCCGACCTCGCCGGTTGGGATCCGTCTGCACCCGCGGCCTGACGTCGCCGGGGGCTCATCTGCCGAACGCGAGGAAGTAGCTGATCGCGGTGAGCGAGAGGCCATCGCGCATCGCGCCAGCAACAACGCCCTCCCGGAGCCGGTCGAGTGGCACCCACTCGACCCGCTCGGACTCGGACGGATCGGACGGGGCACCGACGTGACTCGCTCCGTCGGCAACGAAGAGGTGGAACGCCTGGTCCGAGTGGCCGTTGGTCGGAAAGTAGGTCACCAGTTGGGTGAGGGGACCGGGGCGCCAACCGGTCTCCTCGAGGACCTCGCGCGCCCCCGCCTCGTGGGGCTCCTCCCCGTCGTCGACCCGGCCACCGGGAATCTCCCAACCCCACGTATCGGTGATGAAGCGGTGACGCCACAACAGGAGCACGCCGCGGTCTGGATCCTGGACTACGACGCCGGCGGCCGGACGCATCCGAACGACGTGATGGTCGAACCGCGGGCCCCCTGGCACCTCGACATCGGCGAGTACCAGGCGAATCCACTCGCTTTCGTAGATCGCCCGCTCGCCGTGGTTGGTCCAACGCATCGGGTCGACCCTAGCGATGCGACGATCCTGTGATGCAGCCCGGTTCTGATGCGTGGCGCTCGGCGTACGAGGTGGGCGAGCGCTATGAGGCGACGTTGGATCCTGACGCGCGCGACCGCGGAGCCCACTACACGCCTCCCGATGTTGCCGAGCAGCTCGTCGAGCGGGCGCTGGAGGCATGGGGGCGTGGCGCGCCGATCGTGTGTGACCCGAGTTGCGGTGGAGGTGCCTTCCTCGTCGCTGCAGCCGAGCAGTTGCGGCGCCGAGGGATCGACCCGGCGACGGTGGTTGAGCGCCATGTCGTCGGAGTCGATCTCGATGCCGGCGCGGTCGCCGCAGCACGCGAGGCGTTGACGGTGTGGGCACGGTCCTACGGCGTGTTGATTGCGACCCCGCGGGTGATTCTCGCCGATGGTCTGTCCGGCGGTCTCCCCCAGGTGGTCGGCCACGTCGACGTGGTCGTCGGCAATCCGCCGTTCCAGAGCCAGCTCGCGGGCTCGACGACGAGGACGACCGCGGAACGAGATGCGTTGGCGGCCCGCTTCGGGGCTCTGGCCCGTGGCTATGTCGACAGCGCAGCGATCTTCGTCGCGGCATCGATCGGACTGGTCGGGTCCGGCGGCGTCGTCACCCTGATCCAGCCCCAGTCGTTCCTCGTTGCACGAGACGCCCGTGCGGTTCGCGAGGCCGTCATCGCCGCCGGTTCGCTGACCTCGGTCTGGGTGCCGGGGGAGCAGGTGTTCGCCGCGAGCGTCGACGTGTGCGCGGTCACCGTTCGGGTCGGTCCACCGGGCGCTTCGACGGCTGTGGTGGTCGGTGGCCGTGACGGGTCGGTCCGTCTCGGACAGATCAAGCATGCGGAGCTGTCGGGTGCCCCGACGTGGTCACCCGTGTGGGCCGCAGCGCAGGGCGTCCCCACGGTCGGGACTCAGAGCGGCGGCGTAGTCGCCGATCTTGCTTCGGCCACAGCGGGGTTCCGCGACGAGTACTACGGCCTCATCCCGCACATCACCGATGAGCGGCCCACAGACGGACGGCGTCTCGTTACGACGGCCATGATCGATCCGGCGAACGACGGTTGGTCGATCAGGCCGGTGCGAATCGGTGGCACCGGGCGCGTGGCCCCGTGGCTCGACTGCGCTGCCTTGGCGGAGGCCGATGCGCGGCTCGCGCGCTGGGTGGATCGATTGTCGGTCCCCAAGGTTCTGGTCGCCACCCAGACGCGCGTCGTTGAGGCCGTCGCCGATCCCGCCGGCGACGCGGTTCCGCTCACCCCGGTGATCGCCGTCGTCCCGAACGATCCGGCCGACGTCCTGCGGCTGGAAGCGGCGTTGTTGGCGCCCGCCGCAACCGCGTGGGCGCTGCGCCGGTTCGGGGGCGGCGCGATGTCAGCGTCAGGGCTCAAGCTCGCCGCTCGCCAGGTGCTGGAGATCCCGCTACCCAGTGACCGGGAGGCCTGGGAGGAAGGCGTCGCACATCTCCGCGAGCCCTCCGAGTGGAGGCAGTTCGGGGCACTGATGAGCCGGGCATGGGGCTTGCACGGCCCCGAGGCCGATGACCTCGTCGAATGGTGGCTCGACCGTGGCCGAACGTCGCTAAAGTAGACACGACATCTGGAGCGGCCCACCTCGGTGGGTCCGGCAACCTGGGGCGGATACCCAAGGTGCCTCCGTCGACGAGACGGGATGCGGTCGGCCTTGCCGGCAACGAACTATCCGGGAGTACCACGGTCTCATGACCCTCATCGAACACATCGCAGCTGCAGGGGCGGAACCCACCACCGGAGCGTGGCTGCCGGGCATGCCGCTCGGTCGCCGGAATCTCGCAACCGTGGTCGCGGATCGTTCGTTCCACCTCGAAGGTGGCGGCAGCCTTCCCGAGGTCGTCGTCGCGTACGAGACGTGGGGAACCCTCGCCCCTGACGCATCGAACGCGGTCCTCGTCTGTCACGCGCTCACCGGTGACTCCCACGCTGCGGGCCGCGCTGGTGAGGGCCACCCGACCGAAGGCTGGTGGGACGGACTCATCGGGCCGGGGCAGGCGCTCGACACCGACCGATACTTCGTCGTGTGTTCGAACGTTCTCGGTGGTTGTCAGGGCACCACGGGGCCGGCGAGCATCGACCCCCGCACCGCCAAGCCGTATGGCTCCACCTTTCCCGTCGTCACGATCCGCGACATGGTCCGCGTGCAGGCGTTGCTCGCGACCCATCTCGGGATCGACAAGTGGGCGAGCGTCATCGGCGGGTCGATGGGCGGCATGCAGGTGCTGGAGTGGGCGGCGATGTTCCCCGACCGGGTGTCGTCGATTCTGTCGATCGCGACGTCCGCGTCGGCGAGGGCGCAGCAGATCGCCTGGTCGATGGTGGGGCGACGAGCGATCCTCGCCGACCCCGCGTTCAACGGTGGCGACTACTACGACGCTTCACCCGGCCACGGTCCTCACGTCGGGCTCAAGCTCGCACGG